>JALXCD010000016.1:4474-30038 GCA_026991135.1 Deltaproteobacteria bacterium
AAAAGGTTATTAAAAAAAGACGAGAATCTATTAATGGGGGCCTGGCAGTTCCAGGATCAGGAAGAATCCATAAAATTCAGGGTCCTTGGAAACAGGCACTATAGACTTTCTGTTCGTTCTGCCGATGGAACGGAGGTTTCAGAGGGAACCTGGAATCTTGACGGCGGATACCTGATCTTATTTTCCAGCGGAAAGGAACCAATGGTTTTCAAATACCGTTTTATTGGCTCAGACCAGCTTTGTGTGAGCAATCCCAAGGAGGGAAATTATTGCCTTCAAAGAATCAAACCTTCTGCAAAAAACATCAAGGGCCAAGGTATTACTAAAATCCATAAAAAACCGGAAAGGATAAAGCCCCCTTCCACTGCTGTAGGAGGGCATATTGTATATACCCGCTGGGGAAAGAAGTGGGTCAGGGTGGGAGGCATTAACAATCAAATACCTCTTCCACAACTTTGGATAATGGATGGTGATGGGGGTAATAAGCGTCCCTTTTTTGCACCTCAAGAGGGTTTTGTCTTGGCCAAGGAGGCTCGCTGGTCGCCCGATTTCAAGGAAATCGCCTTTGTTTCCAATCTCAAGAATTCTCTTTCCGCATGCATGGAGGATATATTCATAGCCGGACCGGATGGTTCACACCCTGTGCGTATTACCGGTAATGAAATGCGTGTCAAAGTTCCTCCTGCCTACGGTATTGTAAAGGGGATAATTGTGGATAATATGCGCACACTGGAACAGGTGGGGAAAAATTATTTACAGATTAGTATCACTGCCCAGGGTGCAGGTGGATTAGTCGTTCATCCAGCTCCTGCCAGTGAAATGGCCATTAGAGGCAGGACCGGACAAATGTACGGGAAATTGCGTGCCTGGCATTTCACCATTCCAAGGGTAATGGCCGGTACCAAGGTGTGGATTAAAATCTGGGCAGACAAGTATGTGGGGACTGTCAGGGTTGTAAATGTGGCTGCAGGCAAGGTTAACGACATCGGCGTTATTGAGCTCAATAACGGACTTTATTATGCGTCTCATCCAAGCCTTTCCCAAGACAAACGCTATGTCTTTGGTATGGGTAGCATTGCCTCTTTACAGGAAAATCCGCGGGGGCTGGCCATGCCAGGTGGTGCGGATAATCTTTGTGCCTATGACAGAAAGACCGGAACAGTTGTAGCCATGTTTGAGCCCAGTCGAATGCGCGGCGAAAATGTAAAATTTCCCGCCGTATCTCCAGATGGCCGTTTTCTGGCAGTATGCTACGGACCAGAGGGGATGGAAAGCCTTGCTCTGCTGTCGGTGGCAGATTTTTTGGCAAATCGGCCTCAATTAAATGTCTTAGTGCCAGGTCAACGCATCCTGTTTCAGGCCACCTCAAAGGGGGCAGCCTCTCCAGCATGGTCTCCAGACGGACGGAAAATCGTTTTTGCCCGATCCACCATGACCTCCCAGTTTGTTTCATCGGATTTGGCCATAGTAAATGCAGACGGTACAGGGCTACGGACGCTCACTCATTTTGGCCCAAGACATATCTGTACACATCCATGTTTTTCGCCTGATGGGAAACGCATAGCCTTTACTGTTTTGACTGGGAAACATGGCATGATAAGCCCTACTGATATGGTTACCTATCAATTTTCTGCAGATATTTACACCATGAATATTGATGGCACCGATGTCAAAAGGATAACCAGTGACGGTTCATCTGCAGAGCCGGCCTGGGGGCTTTGAATTAACCAGGTTATGACTTTGTTTTTTTAGAAATATTTAGGTCTCCTCCGCCTTTTCATTCTAAAATCCGCGGATAGGATTTTGCCAAGTTTAGCTTTAGAATATATTTAATTTCCCTTCAATTTTTCAAACAAGATATTATAGTGGCGCCAAAAAAGAGTTAAGAATTAAGTTTAGGGGTATGATATGGAGCCAGAAAGGTTTCACGGAACTACCATAATAGCGGTTAGAAAGGGAAAAAGCGTGGTAGTCGGTGGCGATGGACAGGTGACACTGGGTAACACGGTGGTAAAGCAAAGTGCCAAAAAGGTCAGAAGGCTATATAGCGGAAGGGTTATCACAGGGTTTGCAGGGGCTACGGCCGATGCCTTTACCCTTTTTGAAAGGCTTGATGCAAAACTTGAGACCTATGGTGGCAATCTTTTAAGGGCAGCAGTGGAGCTTGCAAAGGACTGGCGGACCGATAAGCTTTTAAGAAGGCTTGAGGCCATGCTTATTGCTGCTGACAAGGACCATACCCTTTTGATTTCTGGCTCTGGTGATGTCATTGAGCCAGATGACGGAATCATTGCCATTGGCTCTGGAGGGCCCTATGCCCTTGCGGCAGCTCGAGCTCTTGTTGGGGCAAGCGATCTTTCTGCCAGAGACATAGCAAAAAGGTCCCTTGAAATTGCTGCCGAAATCTGCATCTATACAAATAAATCCTTTGTTTTCGAAGAGATTGGGGAAGGTTAAAATGACACCTTTAACTGTTACAGAAAATATGGATACCCTTACTCCAAGACAGATTGTAGCAGAGCTTGATAAATACATAATCGGACAGGACCAGGCAAAGCGCTCTGTTGCCATAGCCCTTAGAAACCGCTGGAGAAGGCAGCAGGTCCCGGAAGAGCTCAGGGATGAAATAGCCCCCAAAAATATCATTATGATTGGTCCAACCGGGGTTGGAAAGACCGAGATTGCAAGAAGGCTTGCAAGGCTAGCAAATTCTCCATTTTTAAAGATAGAGGCCAGTAAATTTACAGAGGTTGGCTATGTGGGAAGGGATGTTGAGTCCATGATAAGGGACCTTACCCATATCGCAGTTGATATGGTCAAGGCTGAGGAAAAGAAAAAGGTCCAGGAAAAGGCAAAGGAACAGGCAGAGGAAAGGCTTTTGGACCTTCTTTTGCCAAGGGCACCTGTTGGCCAGGAAGTTGACTCAAGTGGAACCAGGGAGCGTTTTAGACAGATGCTTCGAGAGGGAAAGCTTGATGATCGGATGGTGGAGCTTGAGATCTCTGGCAGACCTGCGGCCCCAATGGTTGAGATATTTGCCGCAGCAGGCATGGAGGAGATGCAGTCAAATCTCCAGGAGATGCTGTCAAATATCTTTCCAAAAAAGAGAAAAAGGAGACAGGTCAAGGTCAAGGAGGCAAGAAAGCTCCTTGAACAGGAGGCTGCGGGCCGTCTAATCGACATGGACAAGGTGGTTGAAAAGGCCATAAGACGGGTGGAGCAGTCTGGGATAATCTTTCTTGATGAAATAGATAAGATTGCCGCGGGCTCAGGGGCCAAGGGAGGCCCTGATGTATCCAGGGAAGGGGTCCAGAGGGACCTTCTTCCAATTGTTGAAGGGACAAGTGTCCATACAAAATATGGAATAGTAAGGACAGATCATATACTTTTTATTGCCAGTGGTGCATTTCATGTGGCAAAGCCTTCTGATTTGCTGCCTGAGCTCCAGGGGCGCTTTCCAATAAGGGTAGAACTCAATTCCCTAACCCAGGACGACTTTGCCAGGATACTTACAGAACCGGAAAATGCCCTTGTCACCCAGTACAAGGCACTTATGGCCACAGAGGACATTGAGCTTGTCTTTGAAGATGATGCCATTTCAGAGATCGCAAGGATTGCCTTTGAGGTCAACAGCAGGACGGAAAATATCGGTGCAAGAAGGCTTCACACAGTAATGGAGCGGCTCCTTGAAGAGGTGTCCTTTGAGGCCCCGGACATTTCACCCCAAACCATAAAGATTACTGCAAACTATGTCAGGGAAAAGCTATCGGATATCCTTGAAGATCAAGATCTCAGCAGGTTCATACTATAAGGAGTCCTTGAGATGTCCCATATAGAAACTGCCCAGGTACTGATAGAGGCCCTTCCATATATCAGGAAGTTTTACAATAAGACTATAGTCATCAAATATGGCGGCCATGCCATGGTTGACCAGGGGCTTAAGGAGAAGTTCGCCCTTGACATAATCCTCATGAAATATGTGGGCATAAACCCTGTGATAGTTCACGGAGGCGGCCCCCAGATAAGCAACATAATGAAAAGGATGGGCATTAAGTCCACCTTTGTGGAGGGGCAAAGGGTTACGGATGACGAGACCATGAGCGTTGTGGAAATGGTCCTCGTTGGGACAATAAATAAGGAGATTGTCGGCCTCATCAATAAGCTCGGCGGAAGGGCAGTGGGGCTTTCCGGAAGAGATGGCGAGCTCATTAAGGCCGAAAGGATGAAGATTTATCGCTATACAGGGGATGAAAGGCCACCTGAAATAATTGATATCGGAAGGGTGGGCAAGGTAAAAAAGGTAAACCCCCATGTTCTTGTTGCCCTTGAAAATGAGGCCTTTATCCCGGTTATAGCACCTGTTGGGGTCGGCCCGGAAGGCCAGGCCTATAACATAAATGCAGATCTTGTGGCAGGGGCCATTGCCGGGGAGCTCAAGGCAGAAAAGCTCATTCTCCTTACAGACGTGGCAGGGGTTTTGGGCCCTGGAAATGAAGGGGAAGAAAAAAGGCTTATTCATTCCATGAAAGTATCTGAAGTGGAAAGGGCCATAAAGGACGGGATTGTCTCTGGAGGCATGATTCCAAAACTAAAGGCGTGTCTTAAGGCCGTAAAAAATGGTACCAAGAAGGCCCACATAATTGACGGCAGGCGAGAACATGCCATTTTGCTTGAGCTTTTTACCGATGCCGGGGTTGGTACCGAGATCGTGGAAGACGGTATTCCGTCTCAGTGATGGTGTTCTAAAGGGAGCTCTTCATCAAGAAGGCCTGATATTTCCCTTAGCCCCTGAAAATCTAAAATATTTATCCTTGCACCTTTTACTTCAATGATCCTTTCCTTTTGCATCTTTGAAAGTATTCTAGAAAGGGTTTCTGGTATGGTTCCAAGAAGGCTTGCAAGCTGGGTCTTTGGAAGGTCAAGGTCAAAGGAAGAGGCCCCGTTTTTTTTGGCGCTTAAAATCAAAAGATAGGTGGCAAGCCTCCCAGGCACTTCCTTAAGAGATAGATCCCCTATCATCCTTGCAAATATCATCAGTCTTCTTGACAGGATGGCAAGAAGATTCAAGGCAAGGGAAGGCTTCCTGTTTAAAAGGGCCACAAATTTTTCCCTTTCAATATAAAATGTCCTTGTTGGCTCTAAGGCAACTGCATTTGCAGGAAAGTTAATGCCTGCAAAGACAGCCGCCTCTCCAAAGGGCTCCCCTGGTCCAAAGATGTGAAGTATCTGTTCACGTCCTTCAGAAGAAAGCTTAAAGATCTTTACCCTTCCAGAAATGACTATATGAAATCCCTTAGCAGGGTCGCCTTCAAAAAAGATATTTTGTCGGGCGGAGTAGGAATTAAGACTACCTATCTCTTCCACCATCTTGATACCCTTTTCAGAAAGCCCATTAAATATAAAGCACTTTTTTATCAGATTATGATATGTCATATTTTTCTGGGATAATCCTTTTACTTGCCTTAAGATACACGCTGTCTTATAAATGATAAAAATTTTTTAAAGAGGTTAGAATATTGCTCCAGATTTTTAAACATAAAGGCAACAAACTTGAACCAACAGATAAAATAGAAAAGGGCTGTTGGATCAATCTCATAGGGCCTAGTGAAGAAGAGATTAATAGAGTCTTAAAAGATACTCAAGTACTCCCTGAATTTTTACAATACCCCCTTGATCTTGAAGAGACTTCAAGGGTGGAAAGTGATGAAGGTCAACTTTTAATTATTGTAAAGATACCCTGCCCCCAGCATAATGAAAATTTTGTCCGTTATGAGACTTCTCCACTTGGCATAATACTTCTTGATGACATAATTATAACTGTCAGTCCAATTGAAACCGACATTTTGAATAGGATTATCGAAAATTCTAGAAGGCAACGAATCTTTGAAAGTCCAATAAGATTTATTTTTAATATCTTTTTGAGGGTGGCCAATGAATATCTGAGATATCTCCGTTTAATTGACAAGTTGATGGATGAATATGAAGAAGAGCTCCATAGGTCCATGAGAAACAAGGAGCTTGTTAAACTACTAAACCTAGAAAAAAGTCTTGTCTATTTTAATACCAGCCTTAAGGCAAACGATATGGTAATGGTGAGGATTGGAAGTGGCAGATATCTTAGAATTACAGAAGACGATGAAGATATACTGGAAGATGCCCAGATAGAAAATCAGCAGGCCATTGAGATGGCAAAGATTTATAGCGACATCCTGGCTGGAATGATGGATGCCTATGCATCTGTTATTTCTAATAATCTCAACATTGTTATGAAATTTTTGACTGCAGTTACCATAGTCTTGATGCTGCCAAATCTCGTGGCGAGCATTTATGGTATGAATATTGAGCTGCCGTTTCAACACAGCCACTATGCCTTTTTTATTACAATGGGTTTTTCCTTTCTAATGTCAGCGGTTGTGGTTTATATCTTTATAAAAAAGAAGATGTTCTAGCTCGTCCTCCATGTCAAGTGATATAAAAAAGACCTTTGAAAAAGATCCGGATAAGGAGGCGTGGCAGGCAAATTTTTTCACTGAAAACCATCTTGCCTACGAGGCATTTCCCAATGAAGTTGCTTCTCCTGAGCAACTTAAATTTATTGTATTCACTGAAGATGAGCCAGTCTATTACCCATGCTCGGATAAGACCTTTGATGCAATAATAAACAAAAAGGATCCTGACTATCTCATCCTTTCTTACATGAAGGTATGGGAGCGTATAGAGCCCCTTGTAAAGGACATAATCCAGGATGAATATAAAAAACGGTTTCTTCTTGCCCTTTTGAAAATAAAATTTCGCCATGAAACAGCATCCCTGGTCATGCTCCCTTCAAGGGTGGAAAAGCGTCTTCTTCAGATATTTATAAGGGTAAGTGAGATAGATAGACCCCTGTCACGCTCAAAAGAAAAAAAGAATGAGAAAATATTTAACTTGTTGCACTCAGATATTTTTCATGAGGCCCTCAATAAAAGGGAAGGGCTTGAGATGGGGCCTGAACTATCTCTGAGCGATATTGATCTAAAGATAAATTTTTTAAAGCTAAAAAGGCTTATGAATATGGCCTTTTTTGTTGACGAGATCCTTTCTAAAGACGAGCCAACAAGAAAGGACCTTGAATCAATAATGGACAGGCCTTTGACTGGTGATGGATGGGACAGATTTATAACTATGCTTACAGAGTGGCAGAATCAGGACCGCTGGCACTATCTTTTATGGAAGGGACCTGTGTCCGGGTCAATTCTTTTTGATATTGAAATCATAAAGATATTGTTGCATTTCAAGGTCAAGGTGATCATTAGTGTAAAGCAGGCCTTTTATTATGAAGAAATTACAATGGCAGATGTGCTGGATGATCCATATCTTTCAGACGCCCTTAAAGAGGCAGATATAATTACCAAAAAAGATATTTCAAAAAATGCCCTCATTGAAAAACTCAAAAGCGATAAAACGATATTTGTGATCTCTGATGGAACCCAGGAAAGATTTAATCCACTTTTGACCTCTGTAACCTTTGCGAGGGCCTTTAAGGAAGCAGATGCAGTAATTTTTAGGTCCCCCTATGATTCAAGGTGTCTTGAAAAATCACATTTTCTTTATACAAGGGATATTATCTATCAGGGCATTTCAAATTCAACAGATCGTGTCCAAGAATTACTTTTTCGGCCACATCATCCAAAGGCAATCCATTTTTCTGAAAAGGATTTAAGGGCCAAGGCTGAAAGCCTTATTTACCATCTCCAGGTAGAAAAGAGCAGGGGCAAGACCATCATGTTTTATAGTGCAATAGTTGGAAGTATCCCCAATCAGCTGCAGACGGCAAAAAAGATATTGAAGGTCTTTGTAAATTATCTCAGAGAAAGACAGGAAGGGGTCGTTGTCATAAACCCTGCCGAGCATTTTGAGCCTGGAATGGATGCCGATGATATCATGTATATGTGGGAGATAGTTCAAAGAAGCGGGCTTATTGACATCTGGAGATTCCAGACTTATGAGGATATTGAAAAGGCCTTTGAGCTTATGGGGGAAAAGGTGCCCCCTGAATGGGTGGGAAAGGATGCTACCTACAGTACTGGTTGCACCAAAGAGATGCAGATAGCAAGGGAGGTGCAAAAAGAGCATCCTGAAATGCAGATCATAGGCCCTCCCTGGGAGAAATTTTTGAGGAGGAAGGAATACGGGGTAGGAAAATTATATGATAGAACCCTTGGAGATGTAAGTTAGAGGTATGTTGACAAAAAATCTGGATTTTGAAGATAATACCGTAATTATAGACCTTTATGGTGAACACGGAAGCAATTTAAAACTTATTGAAGATACCCTTGGTGTTGATATAAAGACCAAGGGAAACACTCTGACCATATCAGGAGATGCAGCAGGTATAGACATAGCCCATAGTGCATGTCTTCAGCTCTATAAGCTTGTTCAGCAAGGCTATCCACTTCAGACAAGGGATGTGGAGTTTGCCCTTGGCATTTTGAGTGAAGATCCAAAGGCGAAGATTGCAGATATTTTTCTCGACAATCTGACCATTAGATCTGGGAAGAAAAAGATATCTCCCAAGAGCCTTGCCCAAAAATATTATGTTGAAGCCATTAGAACCAATGACATAGTCTTCGGAATTGGTCCAGCCGGGACCGGAAAGACCTATCTAGCAATGGCCATGGCCATAAATGCCCTTTTAAATAATGAAATTGCAAGGATTATCATGGTCCGTCCGGCAGTGGAGGCAGGGGAAAGGCTTGGATTTTTGCCTGGAGACCTTGAGGAAAAGGTAAATCCATATCTTAGACCCCTTTATGATGCCCTTTACGACATGCTGCCCTTTGATAAGGTTGCAAGACTCCTAGAAAGAGGGATCATAGAGGTCGCCCCATTGGCCTTTATGAGGGGAAGGACCCTAAATGACGCCTTTATCATTCTTGATGAGGCCCAAAATACCACTTCTTCCCAGATGAAGATGTTTCTTACAAGGATAGGCTTTGGTTCAAAGGCGGTTATAACAGGTGATATTACCCAGATTGACCTTGAAGATGCATCCCGTTCAGGGCTTGTTGAAGCAAAAAGGCTTCTTAAATCCATACCTGGTATTTGTTTCTGTTCCTTTTCTAAAAAGGATGTGGTGCGGCATCCATTGGTAAGAAGGATCATTCAGGCATACGAGGAAAACGAAAGGAAAAAGGGATAGGATGCCGTCCTTTTTAAAATCAAGTTACACAGATAGGCTACCTTTAACCTATTTAAAACGGGTTGCTGACAGGCTTCTTGCAGAGACCCAAAATCAGGACAAGGAATTAAATATAGTTTTTGTTTCAGATGAAGAGATCAGGGAAATAAATGAGAGGTGGTTCAACAGACCCTGGGCAACCAACTGTATCTCCTTCCCAATGGAAGAGGGTGATATATTGGGAGATGTAGTTATTAGTGTGGATACTGCTAAAAAAGAGGCAGAGTTAGGGCTGACCACCTTGCAAAACAGGTTAGTGGATTTAATAATCCATGGTTTTGTCCATCTTTTGGGCTATGATCATGAAAAGGGCATTGAGCAGGAACGGCTCATGGCCCAGGAAGAATTTCGATTAAAAAAAGAGATCATCAGGAGGGCAATAATGGCGGATCTTTGTGTAAATGTTGATCACGTGGCAACTTTGAGGCAGGCAAGGGGTGGAACAGAGCCTGATCCAGTAGTTGCAGCCGGTGTAGTTGAGCTTGCTGGTGCAGATGGTGTAGTGGTCCATTTAAGAGAGGACAGGCGGCACATTCAAGATAGAGATGTAAGGCTCATAAGAGAGATTGTCCAGACAAGGCTTACCCTTGAGATGGCTGCAACTGAGGAGATGCTTAATATTGCCCGGGAAATAAAACCAGATATTGTAACCCTCGTTCCAGAAAAAAGGCAGGAAATAACAACAGAAGGAGGCCTTGATGTCGTGACCCTTGAGGCATCGATAAAGGATGCCGTCTCAAGACTCCATGATGCCGGGATCCCTGTAAGCCTTTTTGTTGACCCTGAAAGGGACCAGGTGGAGGCCTCAAAAAGGGTGGGAGCCGACTGCATAGAAATACACACAGGACGTTACGCAGATGCAGAAAGTCCAGAGGTACAGGACAAGGAATTTGAACAGATTGCCGAAATGGCTAGATTTGCGTCTGATTTGGGTCTTAGGGTCCATGCAGGACATGGCCTCAAATATCACAATACGGAAAGGCTTGTTTCAATCAGCGAAATTGTGGAATTCAGCATAGGGCATTCCATTATTTCTAGGGCAGTAATGGTTGGCCTTGAGAAGGCCGTAAAGGAAATGAGAAGGATTGTAAAGGGTTATTAGAAAAAAACTATGTCATGATTGTTGGGGTAGGGATCGATGTGGTTGAAATAAAAAGGCTTGAAAGGGCTATTGAACGATTTGGAGACAGATTTTTACAAAGGGTCTTTTGCTTCAATGAAATAGAAACTTGTTTAAAAAAGACTGATCCATATCCTGGCCTTTCAGCCCGATTTGCTGCAAAGGAGGCATTTTCAAAGGCCCTTGGAACAGGTTTTAGAAATGGATTAAGGCTTACTGACATTTGTGTAAAACAGGATCAATTAGGTGCCCCTTACCTTTTTTTAAAGGGAGCTGCCCAAAGATTTTTAAATAAAATGGGCATATCAAAAGTACATGTATCTTTGAGCCACGAAAGGTCTTTTGCTGTTTCAGTGGTGATTCTTGAAAAACAAATATCTTATAACAGGTTATGTTTTTAAAAATTATTCTCTAGAGAAATTTTTCATATTGAATTCCCCAAGAAACTGATATAAAAAATAAGAATATTATGAAAGAAAAGACTACAGATTCCAAAAGGCGCAAGGTCTTTATTTCAAATCCACGAAGGATTGCAACAGCAGGTGCAAGGATTGTTTGCCCTGAATGTGGTAACGATCAGGAATTTTTTGAAGTTGCTCAGGAAGTAACCATCACAACAAAATATATCCAAAATCCTGATGGTAGTTTCACACCAACAAGTGATGAATCAACAATTCTTGGTGAGATAAATCTTTATTGTGGCGAATGCTATGCCGATCTTTCCCAATATTATCAACGTTTTTCCAAAATGATTTTTTAAGGTGGACTCTCCCTTAATAGTCACCAGTAATTCACAACTTAAGGAAAATTATAATACCCTTAAAAGTGGTGACCTTGTGGCATGTCTTCTAAGAGACAGTGAAAGCCTTGAACATCTAATAATAGACCTTCTTGAAAGGGGAGTAGTAATCTTTCCATCTGCCAGGTCTCAAATAGCTACAAGGTCCAAGTGTTTTCAGGTAAGGTTATTTGGGAAGTGGATGGTTCCCTATACGCGAGTAATTTCTTCCAAAAAAGACTTGGTTCTTGCAATAAAAACCTATGAAGAAATTGGGATAGGCCCTGTTATTACAAAACTTGACAGAGGTGACTGTGGCCTAGGAATCAACAAGTGGTCAAACATAGAGGAACTTTTTAATGCAATAAATTTTACAAATTCGCCTCCTTTTCCTTTTGTTCTTCAACCCTTTGAAGAAGACGCCCTGGATATCAGAGTAGTTTGGCTTGGAGAAAAATATATTGAAGCATATACTAGAAAAAACCCCTATTCTTTCAGAAACAACATGCACTTTGGTGGGGAAAATTCTCCTTATGAACTTGGTGATGAAGAAAAGTCCCTTTGTAAAAGGGTCATGGAAACAGGAGGCTTTCCCTTTGCACATATAGACCTTTTAAGGGTTATGGGAAAAGATATGGTCTATCTTTCTGAGATTAGCCTTTTTGGCGGGTTAAAGGGGGCAAGAATTAGTCAGAAGGAATGTAATCTTCAAAGAGTAAGGATTATTGAGGAATTCATAAATAACTATAAAAAGCGACAAGATGGACAAAGATGCCATTAATGATGCAATCTCAAGTTTAGAAAAGCGTCTTGGATATTCCTTTAAGGATAGGGAGTTGCTTCTTACTGCAATAACGCACAGGTCCTTTGTTCCAGAGGGAAAACTAGTCCGAGAGCACAATGAAAGGTTAGAGTTTCTAGGGGATGCTGTCCTTGAGTTAATTATTAGTGATATTCTTTTTAAAAAGTTTGGAAAGGACTATAGGGAGGGAGATCTCACCAAGATGAGGGCCTTTTTGGTGAGCGAGGCAAGGCTATTTGAGCTCTCAAATAAACTTGGCATTGGAGAAGTTATCCTCCTTGGTAAGGGAGAGGAGAAAAGTGGGGGTAGAAAAAGGCCTTCCATTTTGGCAGATGCCTTTGAGGCAATAACTGGTGCTATTTATCTTGATGGCGGTTTTAAAAGCGCCTATTCGTTTGTCGAAAAGCAGTTTAAAGACCTGATTAAATGTGTTGTGGAGAGGGGGCTAAAAAACGATTATAAGACCAGACTTCAAGAGCTTACTCAGAGATATTTTCAGGTTCTACCATCATATAGGCTTCTTGAAATGAAGGGTCCAGACCATGATAGGATTTTTAAGGTAGCCCTTTTTTTTAACGATGAGGAGATGGCCCAAGGAACTGGTAAAAGTAAAAAGGAGGCAGAGCAGCAGGCAGCAAAGATTGCCTTTGAAAAATTGAAGGAACAGGTAGAAAGGGATGGAATCTGACAGTAACACATACAAGGAGAAGAAGGGTTTTAAATCTGGTTTTGTTGGAATTGTAGGTGCCCCCAATGTTGGCAAGTCAACTCTCTTAAATGCGATTTTAGGAGAGAAGGTAGCAATTACTACCCCCAAGCCTCAGACTACGCGGACCCAAATAAGGGGGATACTTACAGGGGAAAATTTTCAAATCGTATTTGTAGATACACCTGGCATTCATCATCCCAAAAAGCTTTTAAATAAAAAATTGGTAGAGGCTGCAGAAAAGGCAGTTGAAGATGTGGATGTCCTTGTATTTTTGATTGATGTTACCAATAGAAATAGAAAGGAAGAGTTTGCAGTAATCGATTTAATAAAAAGGTTAAAAAAGCCAGTTATTTTGGTGCTAAATAAGATAGATAAGATCGCCAAGGTGAACCTCCTTCCAATGATAGATGAGATGAAAAATATCTATCCCTTTGAGGCAATAATACCTGTTTCTGCCAAATATATGGATGGTATAGATGTCTTGCTTGAAGAGATTCTCAAATTTCTCCCAGAGGGTCCGGCCTATTATGACCCTTCACAAATTACGGATCAGTCTTTGGAGTCTTTTGTTGAAGAGCTTATAAGGGAAAAGATTTTTGTACTAGCCAAGCAGGAAGTTCCCTATTCAACTGCGGTGAAGGTAGAGGAAATGAAGGAGGAAGATGGTGTGATAAAGATAAGGGCGGTTATTTATGTGGAAAGACCTTCTCAAAAGGGAATTATAATAGGGAAGGGCGGAAAGTTCATAAAAAAAGTCGGGACCTTTGTTCGTATGGAACTTGAAAGCGCTTGGAAGAAAAAGGTTTTTTTAGATTTATGGGTCAAGGTTCTTAAAGACTGGTCCAGAGATGAAAAAGCCCTGAAACGTCTGGGCCTAAGTGAATAATTTTTTGTGTCTTTTGTGACACACAATTTCCGCCCTTCTAGTGTGTCTAAAAAGTCACATTTTTTCTTTCCTTCTTAACAAAAGATACCTTTCCTTATAACTTCCTGTTTTTAAAGAATTTTCTTTCATGTTTTTTATGGCACAAGATATGCTTTCATCCAGATGCTTGAAATGAAAAGGGAGAAAAATTTTTTATATTAAAATGATGTGCTTTCAAAGGACTTTAAAAAAGACGGTAAGAGTGGATGGGATAGGGCTTCATACCGGGGCGCAGGTGTCCATGGCAGTGCTGCCTGCGCCTTCTGGTTATGGAATTCGTTTTAAGAGAGTGGATGTTGACAAAAATTTGGAAATAAAGACCAATGCACAAAATATTCTAAGCTGTCTTCATGCAACTACAATTGGTTGTAAAAAATGGCAAATATCCACAATAGAACATCTAATGGCAGCCTTTAGTGGCCTTGGTATAGATAACGCCTTAGTAGAGCTTGATGGCCCTGAGGTACCTGCCCTTGATGGAAGTGCATCTGTTTATGTGGTCCTTTTTAACGAGGCCGGGATCGTGGAACAAGAAGATCCAAAAAGATATATACAGGTTATAAGAAAAATTTCAGTATGTGATGGTGACAAAAAAGTCACACTTTTACCGTCAGATGAGCTTTTCATTGATTTTAAAATAGAATTTTCACACCCAGTTATAAGATCCCAGCGATTTAGGTCAAAAATAGATCAGGATATTTTTTCAAGGAAAATTGCTCAGGCAAGGACATTTGGATTCTTAAGGGAAGTAGAATTTCTTTTTAAAAATGGTCTTGCCAGAGGTGCTTCCTTAGAAAATGCCATTGTTATAGGTGATGATTCAATAATAAATGAAGAGGGCCTGAGGTTTTCAGATGAGTTCGTCAGGCATAAAGTTCTTGATATTCTTGGTGATCTTTATCTCCTGGGTGCTCCTTTAAAGGCAAAAGTTGTGGCAGAAAAGTCAGGCCATGAGCTTCATTGCCGCTTAGTAAAAAGGTTGCTTGAGGAAGAGGGGGCTTGGAGATATGTTACCGAAAGGCCAAAAGTTACACATCTAAGGTCAGATGCTATAGACATAGGTGCTTCAAGCCCCCTTTCAGTTGGTTTCGGTGGCGTTTAATGGATTTATGTATTGTTTTTACTTAACTTTTCCGCCTCTTCAACGGCTTTAATATCCACCTGATATTTCGAGACAAAGGAATCAAGCTCCCTTGATGAATCAACTACAGCATCTCTTGCATTAACAATCTTTGTGGTAACCCCTGAAAGTTTCTGTGCCTGATCATAGAGTCTTTTTGCAGTTTCATTGAGATTAGTGACCCTTTTCGCAGCCTCATCTAGATTATGGACGATTTCTCCTATGCTGGTGTTTTGTTCATCAGTTGAAAGAGCCACTTCATTAGAGAGCTCTGATGCCTGGGCAATAACGCCAGTTATTTCATCTACTGCCTTTACAGAGGCCCTTGTATCATTCTGGATGCTTTCAATCATCTTGGTGATTTGATCGGTAGCCTCACTGGTCTGTTTGGCAAGTTCTTTTACTTCATTTGCCACAACGGCAAAGCCCTTTCCGGCTTCTCCAGCTCTTGCAGCCTCAATTGTAGCATTAAGGGCGAGAAGGTTGGTTTGTTCTGAGATACCTTTAATTACCTGAATTATATTACCAATCTGCTCAGAGCTATCATTCAGCCCATGGATTATATCTGTAGTAAAAGTCGCCTTTTCCTGGGCATTACTTGCAATGGATGCGGTTCTTGTGACATTTTCGCTTATCTTTAGGGATGTATCCTGAAGTTGACGTGTTGCCTCTTCAATTAAGACAAGGGCATTTTGGGCCTCTTGGATTTCTCTTGTGACGTTGGACGCGATATCATTAAGATATTCAGATTCTTCGTTAAGGGTCTTTGTGCTGGCATCAAGATCTGAAGCACCATTTACAAGCTTTTTTATATCCTTTTTAACTTGCCAACAGAATTTTCCCGTCCCTGCCATGACTGCATTTGCCATTTTGTGAAGCATGCCCAGTTCGTCTTTTGCTTCATAATTGGAAGGACGCAAAAAACGTCCGTGGCTAAGTTCCTTCATAAACTCCATTAGCCAAAATAAAGGTCTGGTTATGAATGATATTGATACGTTCACTACAAGGGTTGAAATAATGGCTACTAAAAAGAAGCCAATCAGAAGCCTCCTCATTGCAGATTTAAGGGTGGTCCATGCCTTAGTGTTATCAACGGTGATAGCTACTTTTAGACCACTATCTTTTCCATCAAAGGTGAGGGGCATTATTGAAAAGGCCTTATCGCCTGTAGTTACCAATGCCTTTTGAGGACCAGTTTTTTCAAAAAAATTTGAAATATCAATATTTTTTTCCAAAAAGCCCTTAGTCTTTTCTCCAATTAATATGTGGTCATTATTGCCAAAGGGGCGTGCCTTTAGTCCTGTCTCTTTGGCAAACTTTTTTGAGATAAACCACGCAAAGCCAATATTTTTTGCATCTCCTTTAAGCTTTTTAAAGACATTGAGGACTGGTATGTCATATTCCAAGACACCGGCAAACATACCATTATATGTCACAGGGGCTAGACATCTTAAAAATAACCCATCTTTTCCACCTTCAAGACCAGATACAGATTTTTTTAGGCCAATGACCCGTTGGAAAAGGGGGCGTTTATCAGCCTTTATCTTTGAATCTTTCAGGTTTGCCATTGAGGAATATATTATATTTCCCTCTTGGTCGTAGATTTTAAAGATTCCTGAAATGTTTTTGGCTAAAGAAAGAGATTTTAAGATCGGTTGGAAAAATTTTCCAATCATTCCTTTGTCTTTTAGGGCAACTGCAAACTGAAGATCATTTAATTTTGAAAGGCTGGTTACTAAGACGTTTCCAGGTGCAGTTATGTCTTCCATTTCTACCTGGACTCGCTTTGAAAGGATATTAAGTTCTTCCTTAAGTCTTTTATGCTCATGGGAAGAAAGAGTCCCATTTAAAAGGTAGGAAAGAATTCCGGCAAACATTATAAAAATTGCCAGAATTGGTAAGACGATCTTGGTCTTACATGAAAAATCACCAAATTTTTTAAACATTTTAAAACTCCTAAGACAAAATTGTCTTTTTAAAAACAGACTAAAAAGAAAAAACTGATTTTCAGTTTTAGTTGACAGGTAAAGACACGCTTATGGCTCCCCTTAGATCTCCTATTTTATATCCCTCCTTTTTGTGACCTGATATATCCTTAGCTCCCTTTGGCTCTCCGTGGCATTTTAGACATGCCTGACGGATATAGATGGGCTTTAGATAGCGATAGCGTCCATTTGTGAACTCTCCATAGCCCTGGCCCTTTGGATAGCTGGGGTTTTCAAATTTAGTTAATATTTCCTTTTCAAAACTATCGGGCTGATTATAGGCATTTCTGAATTTAAAAGTTGTTTGTTTTATGGCTATATCTGTCTTTGCCTTTAGTATCTGTCCTGTTTCCCTGCCAAAAACTGCAGGGATATACATCTTAAATCCTACTCCACTTTTATTAATCCGTGGTTGGTTCATCTGAACGCTCATCTTTGCAGCAGCAATCACTTGTTTTAAAACATTTTGAACTTCTGGATCTAGTTCCGACATGTCTTTCCCAGTGATTTTTTTAAAGTTTTCCAACATTTTTTTCTCAACATATTCGGGTGTAAAACCCTTATTTCCTTTATTGGGATCGTTAATAAGATTTTGGTGTTGGGCCACTACCCCCCGTCCGGCAATTATCATAGATGCCACATAATCTGCTATTTCTTTGGCTTTATTCTTTGGAATGGTCATGGAAAATGTCAGGTTAGACATAAGAACAAAAAAACACACCATAAAAACAGCAAAAATCCAAGATTTCTTCATGGTGACACTCCTTTTTCGTTTATTCTGGTATTTCTTCTTTTTATCGGAAGTGATTTTTGTTTTCTTAATAATTTTTTAAAAAAATCTTACTAAAAGAAAAAAATCACAAATATTTTGGAAGGTTATTGTACTTCTTTTAATTTCTAGCGAAGGTCCTTGAAATAGCCTCTTCGGTCACTTAACATGGCGTAATGTTTCATTACTTTCAAAAATAGTTTCTGAGGTTGGTCTTTTGGCAAAGGAAAACAAAGACAAGGGCTATTCAAGCCTTGAAAGATTAAAGGTTTTAATAAGGCCCTATGCTAAAAGGGTCATTGCGGCTGTTTTTTTTAGCTTGGTTGTATCAGGTCTAAATGGTGCCATCGCTTGGTTGGTTAAACCGGCAATGGACTTAATATTTGTGGAAAAACACTATGGCTACATTATCTATTTACCCCTTGGTCTATTGATTCTTTACCTTTTAAGAGGAGGTGCAAGTTTTATTCAGGCATATCTTATGCGAACAGCAGGTTTTCAACTGGTAAGGGACCTTAGAAACAGGTTTTATGCCAGGATGATTACTCTACCTGTTACAAAGATTTTGAGTAAAACTAGTGGAGACATGGTCTCACGCTTGATGAACGATATAGGTATCCTAAGTGCTATACTTTCAGATAGTTTTAGGACATTTCTTGTTCAAGTTCCCTCAGTAATAGTTTTAATCGGGGTGGCAATTTATAGAAAATGGGACCTTGCCCTTTTGAGCTTTCTTTTATTTCCGGTTATTGCCTTTGGAACAAGGCTTTTAAGCAAGTATGTAAAAAGACGAAGAAAAAAGGTTCAGCAGTTTTTGGCTCTTTTAACACACAGGATGAATGAGACGGTTACTGGGATAAAGGTCATCAAGGTCTTTGGCATGGAAAAGAGAAAGATATCCCAGTTTCAAAGGGAAAATCAAAGTGCATACAGGCAATTTGCAAAAGTTGTAAGACTTAAAGAAGGAACAAAATTTTTAATAGATGTCTGTTCTGGAATTTCTGTAGCAGTTATCCTTGGTTATGGCGCAGTACTGGTTGTAAGAGGAGAAATGACATCTGGTGATTTTTTCTCGGTCCTTGCAGCCATTGTCATGGCATTTACCCCCCTTAAGAAACTTGGAAGGGCCTATAGTACAATTCAAGAGTCAGTGGGGGTTCTTGAAAGAGTTGATAGATTCCTCGAACTTGAACCAGAGTTTTCTGCGGGAAAAAGGATAGAGGGCCTTCATGAAGGAATAGAATTTAAGAGTTGCTATTTTTCCTATAATAAAAAAGAAGAAATATTAAGAGATATTAATTTATTTGTACCAAGAGGAAAGGTAGTCGCAATAGTAGGACCAAGTGGTGCTGGTAAATCTACCTTGTTAGATCTGATTCCTCGATTTATTAGTCCGACTTCTGGCTCTGTTTTGTGGGATGGAACGGACCTTGAAGAAATAGAGCTAAAGAGTCTAAGAAGGCAAATTGCAGTTGTAAGTCAGGATATCATTTTATTCAGTGACACCATTAAAGAAAATATCCTTGCTGGTAATCCTGAGGCAGATTTTAATGATGTTTTAAGGGTGGCAAAACTGGCACATGCCCATGAATTCATTGAAAAATTGCCAGATGGATATGATACGGTTTTAGATGAAAGAGGACTTAATTTGTCAGGAGGTCAGCGACAACGGATCGCCTTTGCTAGAGCACTTCTAAAGGATGCCCCGGTCCTTATTCTTGATGAGGCTACCAGTGCCCTTGATTCTGTTTCTGAACATGCTGTTCAAAGGGCCCTCCAAAATGTTATGAAGGAAAGGACTACCATTGTGGTTGCTCACAGGCTTACTACAATACAAAATGCAGATATCATTGTAGTTATGGACCAGGGGACGATAACTGAAAAGGGAACGCATCAAGAACTTTTGGAGCGTTCAAAACTCTATAAAGAGCTCTATGCAAGCTATCAGTAAAGGGCTAGAGAACAGTGGTTCTTAACCTGAAAACAGACATCGTTTTGTTGATTCTTTTGGGAATTGCAAATACAAGTCCAATTGTTGCAAGGCATCTTTTTAGAGAAAGGTTTTCCTTACCAATAGATTTCAATAAAAGTTTTTTTGATAAAAGGCCGATATTAGGAACACATAAGACATGGCGCGGGCTTTTTTCAAGTCTTTTGGTTACGAGTCTTATTGGGCCCATGTTGGGCATAAAGATTAAGTTTTCATTTTTGCTTGCCTTTTTGTCCATGTTGGGAGATTTGATTTCGAGTTTTATAAAAAGGCGGCTAGCGTTAAAAAGTGGTGCAAGATGCATGGGAGTTGATCAGATTATTGAATCCCTATTGCCAGTTTTATTGATGAGAAAGGTATTATCAATTTCCTGGCTTGATTGCCTATTAATAGTTTTACTTTTTTCATTTTCTGATATTCTCCTTTCGCCAATACTTTATAAAGTGGGTTTTAGAAGAAATCCTTATTAAAAAGAAAAATGGAACCACTAAAGGCCGATTTACACATTCATACAAGTGAAGATCCAAGGGATCTTATAAGATATAGTGCCTTAGAACTTATTGATATGGCCTATGAGGCAGGTTTTAAGGTTCTTAGCATTACAAACCACGATTCGTGTACCTATAATCACTATTTAAGGGATTATGCCAAGGAACGAGGAATAATATTGCTCCCAGGCATGGAGGCAACTATTGAAGGGAAGCACGTTTTATTGATTAATTTTCCCTTTAGGGAAATGACCGTGTCAACCTTCAAGGACATTTACAGGTATAAGAGTGAAAATTCCCTTATTATTGCTCCGCATCCCTTTTATCCAAGTCCAGTTGCTCTAGGAAGAAAATTTTTAAAACATTTTTCTCTTTTTGATGCAGCTGAATGGTCTCATTTTTTTTCAAAAAAGATCAATTTTAATCTTAAAATGGAAAGAATTGCCAAAAGACGGGGACTTCCCATTGTTGGAACCTCTGATGCCCACCAAAGAGTCCAGTTTAATAATACCTATAGCATTGTTTTTTCATATCCAGAAAAGGAAGCTGTAATTCAATCCATTAAAAATGGCATGGTAAAGGTTAAAACAAGACCATTAAAATTTTCCACCCTTCTTGAGATCAATTTCAAGATGTTTTTTAGAAATCAGCTTATTAAGCGTTTTGACAGCTTTTGGTTGCCTAAGGATGCTAAAGTTGGTTTAAAATAGTTTAATAACTTACTGATATTACGATCAAAAAAGAAATTTTTTAATAGGTCAAGATTTTGTTTGACTATTTAAAACAATTTAGATAAACTTTATTGAATTTAATTTTCTAGGAAAGGAGATATAGATGAAAAGAGTAACTAGGAGTTGTGTGGGTATGTTTTTGGGCCTTGGACTTATTTTTGCTTCTTCTGTCATGGCTTCTGAGGCTGGTTTTGGTATGCCCAGCGTGAAAGACATTGCTGCCCAGCAGGCAAAGGGTATGGTTAATAAGGCTACAGATGTTGCAAATGAGAAGGCAACGGAAAAGATAGATGAATATACAGGAACTGCCTCTAAGACCCAGGAAAAGGCAACAAATGCTACAAAGGCATTAGAGAAAAAGACAGAGGAAACAAAAAAGAAGATGCATGAGATGCACGAGATGCATGAAAAGGCTAAGCATGAGATGCATGAAATGCAGGAGATGAAGGAACACGGTCAGAAGATGATGCATGAAATGCAAGGAAAATAGCTAAAAGGTAAATAAGCACTTAATGGGCCGACATTAGTCGGCCTTTTTTATGTAAGTTGGTGATCTGCCCAGGTAAATTTCAATATATTTTCTCTTGGTTTTGCCTCTCTTACCTTTACTTCGATCTCTTGGTCTTGTCTTATTTCTAAGCCTTGAGGAATAGGTAATTCAAAGGTTGTCAGGGTATCCTGAAGGACAGCTGTTAGTCTTCTTTGACCTATTTCAATGACCCATGCCTTAAGTACATCTTGTTTCTTGGACTGGAAATATTTGATCAGCCAATATCTGATGGTTCCCTGGTTTACTTGAGCAGCAGTGGCAAGGCCCTGTTTTAGAACAGGAAGAATTCTTTCAAGGTCTTCTAAGGTATGGAGAGGCTTTCCTTTTAGAAGAAAACCTGAAAGCTGTTGCTGAACTATAAGGTCAAGGGCTCTTCTAAGGGGGGAAGTCACTGTAGTATAAAGGGGCAGTCCAAGACCGGCATGGGGTTCGGCTACAGTGCTCAGTACTCCCCTGCTTATGAGCCTTCTTTGACGGATATTGGGTAAAAGTGCAGTCTCATCACCTGAAATGATGTTGTCTCTTGGCGGAGGCTGACTTCTGAAAAGGCCAGGAATCTTATTTTTTTCAAGGAAATTGGCTGCCACCCAGTTTGCAAGGATCATGGCCTCTGCAACCATGAATCTTGCTGGTCCAGGTGTTACTAGGCTTACGTGGACCTGTCCATTTTCGTCAACGGATATATTGAGCTCTGGAATAGGTAAGGGAAGTGCTCCCTTTTGAATCCTTCTTGCCTGAAGGGCCTTACATAGCTTATAAAGTTCATGCCATTTTTCCTTAAGCTCTATGGCAGTGTCAACATCTTGATAGCTTAGTCTCTTTTTTACCTTAATTATACTGGGTATTATCTGAGTGGCTTGAATGTGGCCAGAGTTATCTACAGTAACCATAAAGGACAAGGCCCTTCTGATTTCATCTTGATGAAGGCTCCATGCTTCATGGGATAGCACCTCAGGGAGCATGGGAATCTGTTGCTCAGGGAGATAAATGGTAGTTGCCCTTGAGATGGCATTTTCAAAAAGTGGTGTTCCTGGCTGAATCTTTAAACCTATATCGGTGATGTGGACTCCTATCTCATAACCAGTAGGTATTTTTTCAAAACTTATGGCATCATCAAGGTCTCTACTTTCTGTACTATCAATGGTAAAGACATCAAGGTCGGTAAGATCTTCTCTGCCTTCATTGTAAATTTCTTCTATTGGTTCCTTTGAAAGTTTTCGGGCCTGTTCTAGGACCTCTTCTGAAAATTCTGTTTCTATTTCATGGCGAAGGATTTCAAGATTTTCGTCTTTTTGCCATATTCCAGCCTTCACCATTGTCTCAAAGGGAGAAATTTTCCCCGAAAGTCCTGTTTGTCTAAAAAGGATGTTGACTTCTTGATAGAATTGGGATTCGTCTCCCTTAAGACAGACGTCCTTTATAGCATTGATCCAGTAGTTCTTCTCTTCTTCACTAATGTCAGGAGATATGGCAGAAGATGTAGAATTTTCAGACCAAAGTCCTTCGAGCCACTTTCCTCCTGCGATAAGCTTTCTAAGTCTTTCAGCTTCTTTTTTTCTTTGTTCTAAGAGCTTTTCTACTACAAGTTTACTAAGGGCAAGAATCTTTCCGTCCCTATATTTAAAATAGGTGTGATCATTAATGACTGCCCTAATCAAGGCCGCTTCATGATCTGGAGTAACCTTTTCAGAAAAGGCAAGCTCTGCAAGCTCTTTTGGTTCCCATAGTTCTTGTTCTTCAAAGGTTAACTCCCAAAGTTCAGGTATATTTACCTTTTCAGAAAGCCTGTTTCTTTTTTCATGTATTTCTTTTAGGTCCTGAATAATTTGATGGCGATTTCCCTTATTGAGCAATTCAGGCGAGATATGGATAAATCTGTTTGGTGAAATATTTATTTCCTTTCCGTTTAATGTGAGACAATGGTAACGATTGGATTTTTTGTCTAGAATTACGGCTGGGACGAATTTTTGATTTTCGACAAATTCAACTAGCTGCCCGCCCTTTAACTCCATGATTCAAATCTTTCTATTATGAGAGGAGCTCCTCTAATTCTTTTACTGCCTGTTTCAGTCCGTAAGTCATGAGTTCTTCGGCTGTTACCCATCTCATTCCTTCTGTTTTATAAAAACGCCAGTTAAAGAGGTTTTCTGTTAGGGCCTGTTGGGTTTGGTCAAAGCTATAACGCCAAAGGACCCTTCCATCATTTACGCGAACAAGAATTAGAGAAAAGGCAACGGAGGCTGGGCTTTTTACAGAATAATCAGAGCCCACCCTTTCTCGAAAACGGTAAATCTTTCCATACAATATTGCATCTGCATCGAGGGTTCTTCCAAATTCTCTTAAGATACGTAGCTTTGATGAATTTATCTTTCTTTGTAAAATGTCACTTAAAAGACCTAGGCACTGACCTTGACTGACTGGTTTGAATCTTTTGTCAGATAGGAGCATGGAATAAAGGATATCTGTGGCTTTCTGAGCTGCTTCAGGAGTTACGTAAGAGCTTGTGTAAATAGAATTACCACCAATATTACAAGTTGGGCGTTCGGATGCCGGCTTTGTGGTGGCCCTGTCCATTGGAAGAATAGCTATTTTTTCTAAGGGAGGAAGTTTTACAAGATCACTCTTTTTGTTACCCAAAGAGCATCCTAATATTAATAAAGCCATTAAAAATATTATTGACCTTTTACAAATATTGATGGTCTGTTTAGGCATTTAAATAATCCTCCCAATAAGACTTAAAGCACTCCCTTACTGGATGGAATTCCATCCCTTTTTTTATCGATTTTTGTGGCCTGATCCATTGACCGACCAAGGGCTTTGAAAATGGCTTCTGCCATATGATGACTATTTTTTCCATACCTTACATTAACATGGAGTGTAATGCCACCATTAACAACAAAGGCTCTCAAAAACTCTTCAACGAGCTCTGTATCAAAGGCACCTATCTTTTCTGTTGGGAAATGACAATCAAAGACAAGGTAAGGACGATTACAAATATCCACAGCCACTTCACATAGTGCCTCTTCCATGGGAATTATCTGAAATCCATATCTGTTAATACCTTTCATGTCTTTTAGAGCCTTTGAAAAGGCTAGGCCAAGTCCGATTCCAACATCTTCTACAGTGTGATGGAAATCCACATGAAGGTCTCCCTTGGCATTGATAGAAAGTTCAAAAAGTCCGTGGACAGCGAAAAGCGTTAACATATGGTCCAAAAAACCTACACCAGTGTCTATTTTTGTATTTCCTTTTCCGTCAATGGATAATTCGATCTTTATTTCCGTTTCCTTAGTAGTTCTAATAACTTGTGATTTTCTCATAGTATTACCTGCCAAATTTTTAAGCTAGTGGGCCAAAAGGCCGATTCATATTTTGAATGCCAACAAAGTTAAATTAACAGTAGATGCGGAGAGCAACAATATTTTGGCCCGAAGAAAAAAACAAAAATTGCCAGAAATAGGACCTATTATAGAGGCCCTTCAGAAGGAATTTGATATCCAGGTTTTTAAATTACAAGATATTCCAGACGCAGTTACATGGGCTGAAAGAGGAAATATTGCTATTCATGAAAATTATCATTCCAGAAGGCGTCAATCCTATCATATTATTTGTGGTGACAAAGATAATTTAGTTAGATTTTGTCACCGCATAGGGGTAAATCCAGAAAATATTAAGGCGTCTGAATTTTTTAGATTCTGGCATTTAACCTGGTTTCCACATCTTCAAACCCAAGCATGCCTTCCAAATGTTAAAGGAAGTCATGGCCTTACATATATCCATCCTTCTAGTTGATGGTCAACCAATGCCCTAATAGCGGCAGGTACTGTCTTAAAAACCTCTGGAAGCCTTGTTTTGGGAATATCAAAGGCCTTTAAAGAATTCTCACAGAGAAAGATTTCTCCTCCGTCTAGGACAAGCTGTTTTATGTTATCGAAAAGATCCCTGTCACATTTTGTGCATCTAGATACTGAGTCCCCATTTGCTATTAACCTGACCCTAAGCTCTTCATCTGGCTTTTTTGTCTTTAAAAAATTAAGCCCATTTTTAACTGCAATGTCCCAGCGTTCCTTTTGGGCAACGTGGATCAATAGCTTAAGTTCCTTTGACATATATTTTAATTTCCTTTCTCTAGACTTTTAAATAACTATAAATTATCAATTACAAAAATCAAAGTGACCTTTGACGTCCTTTAATGGAGTTTGTCTGCGACTGAGTGAAATTAATGGGCTTAATAGAAATAAATAAATATTGTTATTGTTTTTCAAAAAAGAATTAGCTCTTGACAGAAATAGATGCTTTCTTTATGTTCTTGAACACTTTAGTTTTCAAGCGGTCCCATCGTCTAGCGGTCTAGGACTCCGGCCTTTCACGCCGGCA
>JALXCD010000017.1 GCA_026991135.1 Deltaproteobacteria bacterium
CAATAGTAGCAGGTGCAGGCGGCAGAATGGGAGGCCGCATTATCAATATGATTAAGGATACAGAAGGCATAGAGCTTTCAGGGGCCTTTGAAAGGCCTGATGCCCCATTTATCGGTCAAGATGCGGGAATTGTGGCTGGTGCAGGCGAACTTGGGGTTGTCATTGAAGATGGCATTGAAAAGGTCATTGATAAAGGCGATGTGATTATTGACTTTACCTTTCATGAGGCAAGCGTTGCTCATGCCCAAAAAGCAGCAGAAAAGGGAAGGGCAATGGTTATTGGGACAACAGGCTTTACCCCAGAGGAATATAAAAAAATAGATAACCTTTCTAAGGATTTTCCCCTTGTGATTTCCCCCAATATGAGTGTTGGGGTAAACCTTTTATATAAGCTCCTTGAAACCACAGCATCCGTCCTTGGAGACGACTATGACGTGGAGATAATTGAAGCCCACCACAGAATGAAAAAGGATGCCCCAAGCGGCACTGCTCTTCAATTGGGAAGGGTGGTTGCCAAGGTCCTTGGAAGGGATTTTGACAAGGTTGCAGTGTTTGAAAGGCACGGGCTTATTGGAGAGCGCTCCAAGGAGGAGATCGGTATCCAGACCGTGAGAGCAGGTGATATTGTCGGCGAACACACCGTCCTTTTCGGAGGAATTGGAGAAAGAATTGAGATTACTCACAAGGCCTCAAGCCGTGATACCTTTGCAAAAGGGGCCGTGCGTGCAGCCAAGTGGATAGTTGGAAAGCCAAATGGCAGGTATTCTATGCTAGATGTACTGGGGCTTTCATGAAGATAGTCCGTTTCAAAAAAAGAAACGAAGGTCCATACTTCGGGGTCTTAGAAGGAGAAAGGATAAGGCTTTTTGAAGGCTCGCCCTTTAATGATGACTTCAGGGAAACTCAACAGTTCTTTTTGCTTTCAGAAGTAAAACTCCTTTCTCCCACTGCTCCATCAAAAATTGTGGCAGTTGGGCTTAATTACAGAGACCATGCAGAGGAGCTCAATATGGCTATTCCCCAAGAGCCACTTATTTTTTTAAAACCTTCATCAAGTGTCATAGGGCCTGGGGATGCCATTATCTGTCCTTCCATGAGCAAGCAGGTGGATTACGAGGCAGAGCTGGCAGTTATAATCGGAAAAAGGGCAAAGGATGTAAGGGAAGAAGATGCATTTGATTATATCTTAGGTTATTCATGTCTAAATGATGTAACTGCCAGGGATCTTCAAAAAAAAGATATTCAGTTTACAAGGTCAAAGTCATTCGACACCTTCTGCCCCATTGGGCCTGTAATTGAGAACGAGCTAGATCCTTCTAATTTACCCATAAGGTCCTTTGTAAATGATGAATTGCGCCAGGACTCTAATACCTCCCTTTTGATATACAATGTCCCAAAACTTTTATCTTTTATCTCTCAAATAATGACACTCTTTCCAGGGGATGTCATTGCAACTGGAACTCCCTTTGGAGTAGGCCAAATCCATCCTGGAGATACGGTAAAGGTGGTCATCGAAGGCATAGGGGAGTTGATTAACCCAGTAAAATAAAAGAGAAAGGATTTTTTGCCATGAATTTTGAGATGACAAGCAGAATAAAGAAGCTACCACCCTATCTTTTTGTGGAACTTGACAGGAAAAAGCAGGAGGCCCTTAAAAAGGGTGTAGATGTTATTGACCTTGGAATTGGTGACCCCGATCTTCCCACCCCTGATTTTATTGTTAATCGGATGATAGAGGCAGTAAAAAATCCAAAAAATCACCGTTATCCCTCATCAGAAGGAAGCATTGAGTTTAGGACTGCTGCGGCTAACTGGTGCAAGAGAAGATTTGGCCTTGATCTTGATCCAGGCAGTCAGGTTTGCTGTATAATTGGCTCAAAGGAGGCAATAGCACATTTCCCCTTGGCCTTTGTACAGGATGAGGACATTGTCCTTGTTCCTACACCCGGTTATCCGGTTTATCATATTGGCACTCTTTTTTGCGGAGGCATTACCTACTACATGCCCCTTTATGAAAAAAATGGTTTTCTTCCAGATCTTGATGCCATTCCAGAGGACGTTGCCCAAAAGGCCAGGATCATGTGGCTCAACTATCCGAATAATCCCACAGCGGCTTGTGCCAGCAAGGAATTTTTTGAAAAGGTGGTTGACTTTGCAAAAACCTATGACGTCATCATCTGTCATGATGCAGCCTACAGTGAAATGACCTATGACGGTTATGTTGCCCCAAGTTTTCTCGAAACATCCGGGGCCATGGATGTGGGCATAGAGTTTCACTCCCTTTCAAAGACATACAACATGACCGGCTGGAGAATAGGTTTTGCAATAGGAAATCCAGAACTTGTTGCAGCCCTAAAAAAGGTAAAATCAAATGTGGATTCAGGCCAGTTTGAGGCCATTCAGGAGGCAGGAATAGCTGCCTTAGAAAGTGATGGAAGCTTCATTGAGGAAATGAAAAGGATATACACAGGAAGGCGTGACTGCCTAGTGAAAGGGCTAAAAGAAATTGGATTATCAACAAATAGCCCAAAGGCCACATTTTATGTCTGGTTCAAGGTCCCTGAAGGCAAGAGTTCAAGCGAATTTTGCAGAGAGCTTTTGGACAAGGCTGGTATTGTCTGTACACCAGGAAACGGGTTTGGAGAACCAGGAGAAGGCTATGCCCGAATGGCCCTCACGGTCCCTGAAGAAAGGCTCAAGGAGGCCATTGAAAGGCTAAAGGGAGTCCTTTAACCTTTCTTTTCAGGTATGCCTCTGAAAAAGAGGGCCTTTATTGGCCTTGGCTCAAACCTCGGAGAAAGAAGGGCATTTATTAAAAGGGCTATTGAGGCAATGGCGGAGCATCCTTCTATTGAGATCAAGGCCTTCTCCAGCCTTTATGAGTCAAGACCTGTTGGATTTGAATCAAGTTTCTGGTTTTTAAACGGCGTTCTTGAAATAGCGACAAATTTAGGTCCCGAAGAGCTCATGACCATTCTCCTTGATATTGAAGAAAGACTTGGACGAGATAGGGCCAAGGGTATGGACAGGACCATTGACCTTGATCTTTTGTACATGGAGGGAGAGTCAAGGGATGGAAGCGGAGAAAATGGGCTTGTGCTACCCCATCCAAGATTTTTTGAAAGAGATTTTGTACTCCTTCCCTGGGCAGAAATAGCCCCTGATTTTTTTATCAAGGAGTATGGTCTAAGTGTAAGGGGGCTTTTGGAAAGGCTTTCTGTCAATGAGTCAGAAATTTACAGGCTGGAGGTTTGATTTGGGCCGCTTTTTGATTTTTCTGGCTATACTTTTTCTCATCTATTACATATTTAAAAGGAGTCTTTCTCGCGTCTTTGGCATGGGAAGGCCCAGTAAAAATAAATACAAAAAAGGTCCTCCCATTACAGACGAGCTTGTTCAGGACCCGGTCTGTAAAACCTATGTCCCCAAAAAAGAGGCCCTTGTTTACGGGAAAAAGGGAAGGCTTTTTTATTTTTGCAGTAAGGAGTGTCTAGAAAAATTTAAAGAAAAAGAATAGGTTTTATTTATAACCTCTTTTTTATAAAGCTTAAGAATTTTTCAAAGTCAAAGAGTCTTTCATCAAGCCTTTGGTTAAATCTAACCTCGTAAATCACTAGGTTTCCTTTGACCGGCCCATCCTTTATAAAAAAATTTATTTTCTTGGGATAATTACTTTCAAAAAAGTCCTTTTCATATCCAAAACTTATAAAAATGTCCCTTGAATAAAATCTTTCAGGGGCCAAGGTATCTTCAAAGTAGATGAGCCTAAAGGTTTTAGAAAGAATTTTTTCTTTAAAACAAATCCGTCCCTTTTGGGAGCAGTAAACATTGGTTGTGTCTTTGTCCCTTAATGGCGACCAGGGGTTCAAAAGGGCCTCAATTAGCCTTATAGCCAAGCCAACGTCCACCTTCCCGAATTTTGTGAAAAAGCCCTTTCCACTATAAAGCCTCTGGGAGCGTGGAAGGTAGATATAGGCCCTTTTGCCGTCAGAAAGAAGGTCGAAAAGCGCTATGCCGAAAGGACCATAACCTCTTAATCTAAGCCTCTTTTCCCCATCGTCAGTCATGAGCCAGCATCTCAGCTTGACCGACTGGATACGTTCACCTCCCTTTTCCAATTTGAATCGTCCATAGATGGAGATATTTTTTATCGAATGTGCCCTGGTCAAAAGGTCATTTATTGGAGAGGCGGTTTTTTTAAAAAAAGGTATTTTTGGAGCTGGTCTTTTTTGAAATAGGCTGCATCCTTCAAAAAAGAGACATGAGACCAGAAACCAAATAAAGGGTGCAATTATGCGGGAATTTCTTGTCATGGCAGGTAAAGGCTATTAGATTTTTCAAAAAAAACAAGTTTTGAGGTAGAGCTTGATATGAATCCTAAACAGATGTGCGATTTGTCAAGAAGGCTTTATGATGAGAGATTCCATTGAAGCCAGGCCGTATTTTCTGCAGGTTTGCAGATGCTCGGTCTTGATTCAAAAGAGGTTATAAGGGCTCTTTCCCCCTTTGGCGGAGGCCTTGGAAGCACAGGCCAGGTTTGCGGTGCCCTGCCGGGTGGGCTTGCCGTTTTGGGCCTTTTGATGGGAAAGGATGAGCCTTCCAAGAAGGATCACAAGCTCATGTGGAAGCTATCCTATAAGCTGGTGAAAGGATTTGATGAAATTACGAAAAAATATGGCGGAAACAGTTGCAAAGATATAGCAAGAATCGACTGGAAGGACATAAAAGCCGTTAAAGACTATTACAAAAATCCGGAAAGCAGGAGAAAGGAATGCCTTTACGTGATTGGTGAGACAGCCAAGTTTTTAGGGGAACTTATTGAAGAGTATGGATTAAAGGAGATGAGGAGGTAAGCCATGAGTACAGAGGAACTTTTGCCCGAAGGCGAAAAGCTCAGAAAGGCAGTAAGGTGGTTTTCCGAGATGATTAAAGAGCATCCGGAAAAATCCAGAAAGGAGATACTTGCGGAGGCAGAGATAAAATTTGATCTTTCTCCAAAGGAATGCGAGTTTCTAAACAAGAAGTTTTTATGATTTTCAGGAGGAATTTTGATGAAAAAATTCTTTACGATGGTTCTGGTCATAATTGTCCTGCCAATTTTTATCTTTGCCCTAAATTGCCCTTCATTTTCTTCAGGTAACAGGGAATATTTCTGGGACTTTGAAGACGTGAAAATAGGGAGCCTTCCACAGGGATGGGTGGTCGCAGCCACCACCCAGTATGGCCCCCTGGCCACCTGGAAGGTAAAGGTGGATGAGAATGCACTCTCTGGAAAAAAGGTCCTATCCCTCGTAAGGATAAATCATTCATCAGGAAGCACCTTTAACCTTTGCTGGACAAAGGATGTCTCCTTTTTGGACGGTGAGATTTCGGTATATTTCAGGGCAAATACGGGAAGGATTGACCAAGGGGGAGGCATCATTTGGCGCGCAAAGGATAAAGACAACTACTATGTTGCAAGGTTCAACCCTTTGGAGAACAATTTCAGGTTCTATTATGTGAAAAATGCAAGAAGGCATCTTTTAAAAAGCGCGGATGTGTCCCTATCCCGTGGCAAATTTCATTTCATGAAGATCGTTCAAAGGGGCGACAGGTTTGAATGTTATCTGGATGGAAAGCTCTATCTGAAAGGAAAAGACGATACCTTTAAAGGCCCAGGCGGGGTAGGCTTGTGGACTAAGGCAGATGCAGCCACATCTTTTGATGACTTTAGGGTGAAGATTTTTGGGGACAGCAAATGAAAAGACTTCTTCTGGTCGTTTTTGCACTAAATCTTATCTTTTTATTTGCCGGTTGTCAGAGCAAAAAAGAAAGCTCAAGGGAAAAGACGGTTGTTGTTTATGTCTCAGAGGACCAGGTCTTTTCCGAGCCCGTTCTAAGGGCCTTTCATGAAAAGACAGGCATCAAGGTAAAGGCAGTCTATGATACCGAGGAGGCAAAAAGTACAGGGGTAATGAATAGGATTATTTCCGAGCGCTCAAATCCCCAGGCCGATGTGTATTGGGCAAATGAGCCAATAAGGGCAGAGGTCTTAAGATTAAAGGGGTTACTTGCCGCCTATAAGTCTCCCAATGCAAAGACTATCCCTCAAGAATTCAAGGACCCGGATGGCTACTGGACTGGTTTTTCTGCAAGGGCCAGGGTCCTTATAGTAAATAAAAAGGAAAAGGAAAGGCCTCAGTCCATAATGGACTTTTTGGAGCCAAGGTGGAAGGGCAAGGCAGTTATTGCAAATCCACTCTTTGGAACAACAACCTCCCATATTGCAGCCCTTTTCATAGTCCTTGGGGAAAGGGGTGCAAAGGATTTTCTAAAGGGCATTAAGGAGAATCAAGTTGCAATATCCACCAGCAATGGCGAAAGTGCAGACTTTGTGGCAAAGGGGGAGTATGCTTTTAGCCTTGTGGACAGTGACGATGCCATAAGCCGAATGAAAAAGGGCCTTCCTGTTGAGATGATTTATCCTGACCAGAAAGACAAGGGCCTTGGTTGCTTCATAGTGCCAAATGCCGTCATGTTGATAAAGGGTGCTCCTCATCCTGAGGAAGGTAAAAGGCTTATAGATTATCTTTTGTCAAAGGAGGTTGAGAAAAGGCTTGCCTTTTCGGATTGTGAGCAGATTCCACTTCACAAGGGTGTTGAGATACCGCAAGATATTGTTCCAATTGAAAATCTCAAGGTAATGAAGGTCGATTACAAACTTGTTGCCAAAAAGATGATTGAGATACAGCCCCTTTTGAAAAAATGGATGGGGCTTTAAAAGAATCCAAAGGTGGGTAAAAAGGCCCTTTTTCTTCTAGTCATTCTCTCTTTTTCATTTCTTTGCCTTAGCCCCGTTTTTTCAATTATAACAAAAGGCCTACAAGGGGGCCTTTCCATATTGAGGAGCAGGGAGGAATGGCAGTTACTGGGAAACAGCCTCTTTCTCGGCCTTGTCGTCTCCTTTCTTGCTACCCTCATGGGCTCGTTTACCGGGATAGTCCTTTTCAAATGTGATATACCCTTTAAGGTCCCATTAGTCCTGAGCCTTTTTGTTCCTATCTTTCTTCCGCCATACATCCCGGCCATCTCGTGGATGGATATTATTGGCGCAAACTGGATAGACAATCAATGGGCAGGGTTTCTGGGAAGTGTCCTTTGCCTTTTAAATATCTATTTCCCCATACCCTTTGGGATATCCATGCTTTTTTTGGCATCTGTAAATCCAAGGTATGAAGAGGCGGCCAGGCTCATTTATCCCCAGCGTGAAGTTATAAAGAGAATCACCATACCCCTTGTTATGCCAGGGTTCCTCCTCTCCTTTTTCCTGGTATTTGTTCTTTCTGTGGGAAATTTCAATGTTCCATCCCTATTCAGATTGAAGGTCTATCCAGTTGAAAGCTTTACCGTATTTTCCGCCTTTTATGACTTTGAAAGGGCAATAGCCCTTTCCATCCCGCTGGTTATAATAATACTCATGCTATTTATCCCGCTGTCCCTTTTTCTTTTGAAAAAATCCTGTATTTCACTTTCCCTTGGCTTTAAAAATGTTTCAAAAGGGCTTGACCTTGGAAGGTTCAAATGGCCAATCTTTGCCTTTTTGCTCTTATTGTCATTTGTCTTTTGCATTCTGCCTATAGGAAACATAGTGTTTGACTCCCTTTCCCTCGATGCCTACAGGCTTGCCATTTCAAGGGGCGGAGACGCCATAATGAGAAGCCTTTTTTACTCCTTTTCCTCTGCAAGCATTATAGCCTTTTTTGGCTTTTTGATTGCCTATGCGAAGGGCTTCAAGATTTTCCCGCATCTTTCTGTGATAGATGCGCTCTTTCTTTTTCTTTTTTCCCTCCCAGGAAACTGTCTGGCCCTTGGATTTATCGACTTATGGAACCGCGAATACACGGGTATGGTTTATGGCAGCTTTATGATAATTGTCCTTGGATTTATCTCACGCTATGCCATATTCTCTTCAACTATCATATATCTTTGGCTTTCTTTGATACCAAAGGTCCTGGATGAAGCGGCAAGGGTATTTGGCGTGAGGGTTATAAAAAGGATTCTTTTCATCCAGGTTCCCCTTTCTAAAATGGGGATTTTGGCCTCATGGATGATCTCTTTTATCTTTTGTTTCAGGGATACTGATCTTGTTATGCCCCTTTATCCGCCAGGGCTTGAGCCTGTTACAGTAAGGACTTTTACCCTTATGGCAAATGGAAGAAGTGACATGATAGCCGCCCTTTGCACCATGACTATGGTGGTGCCTTTATTATTTCTCGTCCTGATTTATCAGGTTTTGAGGGTGAAAAGATCATGAAGAAGGAAGCTATTGCCTTTAGAGTCGTTACAGCCGTCCTTTCAGGAGATACTGTTTTGAAGGACCTTTCCTTCAGTCTGCCAGAAGGGGAAAGGCTTGTTATCCTAGGGCCTTCGGGATGTGGAAAGACCACGATTTTAAGGCTTATCTGCGGGTTTTTGACACCAGTAAAGGGCTCTATTTCCTTTTTTGGGCAGGTTGTTTCTAAAGACGGAAAATGCCTCGTTCCAACGGAAAAAAGGGGGCTTTCCATGGTTTTTCAGGACCTTGCCCTTTGGCCGCACATGAGCGTTTGGGAAAACCTCGACTTTGTTCTCAAGGCAAAGGGCTTTTCACAAAAAAGACGTAAAAACGAGATAAAGAAGATGCTAGAGCTTGTCGGCCTTTTGCCTTTCAAGGATAGAATGCCCCATGAACTTTCTGGCGGCCAGCAGCAGCGAGTGGCCCTTGCAAGGGCCCTTGTGGTCAGACCAAGGCTCTTACTTTTGGATGAGCCCTTTTCAAGCCTTCATAAGGCCCTTAAGATGGAACTTTGCAGTGAGCTACTGGCCTTCCAGGAAAGATACGGATTTTCCATGATCCACGTGACCCACGACGAGGAAGAGGCAAGGGTGCTTGCCTCAGTTCCCTTTTTGAGGTTGTCGTAAGGGATGTTGTCAGTAGTGGAGGAGTGGCGGGAGGAAGTCCCTTAGCTTTTGGGAGGCAACATTGTTACTAAGCGGTTATAGAGTATAATAATTGAGACCTCTGAGAAAC
>JALXCD010000018.1 GCA_026991135.1 Deltaproteobacteria bacterium
AAAGTTAATCTTTTTTAAAAATTTTTTATTTTTCTTTATTCTTTTTTCGCTTTACATGAATCAAACAAATTCCTTATCATTTATTTGTAACTCAAGACCTTCATCCATATCCACTCTCAGAGTAGAACCCTTTAAACACAAAATCTTTTACATTTCTCCCCGTGGTTCTGACGAAAATCCCGGCACCATCAACAGCCCATTAAGGACCCTCGCACGTGCTCTTTACGTAGTAGCTCCTGGAGACATAATCTTTTTAAGAAATGGAATATATGATATCGATGTTGAAATAAATGTCTCTGGAAAACCCAGCAACCCCATTACTATCCAATCTTATCCTGGTGAGAGGGCCATATTTGACGGAAGCAAATACGCACCATACAAAAGTGCAAAATTTAGAATAACCGGCTCCTGGCTTGTTATCAGGGGTATTGAAGTAAGAAATGGTCCTTCTGATGGAATCCTTCTAACCGAAGGTGCAGGATTCAACCTTTTTGATAACGTCGTATCCCATAACAATTATTTTACAGGAATAGAACTTGAAAACGGCGCCCATAACAACACTATTCTAAATTGCGATTCCTATAGAAATTTTGATTATGGACCAACCAAGGGGGAACATGCAGATGGATTTGGAGCCAGATTTAACGTTGGACCTGGCAACAAATTCATTGGATGTAGAGCCTGGGAAAACTCGGATGATGGCTTTGATCTTTGGGAGGCAAAAAGCCAAGTTGTAATTGAAAGATCATGGGCATGGAGAAATGGCCATGATCTTTGGGGAGTTGGAGAAGGTTTTTCAGGAGATGGAAATGGTTTTAAGCTAGGGCCTGGCTCTCCTTTAATACACCATTGTATCTCATGGGAAAATGCCAGAAACGGCTTTGACTTTAACGACGCCACAGAAACTATCTATTGTTATAACAATACATCCTTTAAAAATGGAAGATATGGTTTTAAATTTACCTTAGGGAACCACATATTGAAAAATAATCTTTCTTTTCTGGATCCATCAAATTTAATAGGAACGGCATGTCTACAAGAAAAAAATTCTTGGAATCTAAAAAAGGATCTTTCCATTAACAAAGACCTATTTAAGTCTCTTGATAAGACCACTTGTATAGGCCCAAGAAAAAAGGGTGGAGAGTTACCATATTGTGATTTTCTAAAACCAAAACCTGGTAGTCCCCTGATAGATGAAGGTGTTGATGTGGGATTATCTTATTATGGAAATGCGCCAGATCTCGGCGCCCAGGAATATCCAGTGAGATGTTCAAAATGACATCATGCCCCTACCACAATCCTTTCCTTAAGGGCCTTTATCTCGTCACGCCTTTTGGCAGCTTCTTCAAACCTAAGCTCCTTTGAAAGGGCATACATCTCTTTTTCAAGCTCTTTTATCCTCTTTTCTATTTGAGAGATACTAAGCTCTGAAAGGCCATAGCTAGGGCCTTCTTCTGCAACCCTTGGAAGCTCGTGCCTATCTTCTTCATAGATCTTTGTAAGTGCATCTTCCAAGGTCTTTGAAACGCTCTTTGGCACAATTCCGTGTTTCTCATTGTATTCCCTTTGAAGCCTTCTTCTTCTTTTTGTCTCTGAAATGGCCCTTTCCATAGAACCTGTAATGGTATCGGCATAGAGTACCACAAGTCCGTTGGCATTTCTTGCTGCCCGTCCTGCTGTCTGGATAAGGCTTCTTTCAGAGCGCAAAAAGCCTTCCTTGTCTGCATCAAGGACTGCCACAAGGGATACCTCTGGCATATCAAGCCCTTCCCTTAAAAGGTTTATGCCTATAAGCACATCAAATTCTCCTGATCTTAGGCCCTTAATAATCTTGCTTCTATCCACGGTCTTTATGTCTGAATGAAGGTATTCAACCCGTACCCCGGCAGCCCTGTAATACTCCGTAAGCTCTTCTGCCATTCTCTTTGTAAGGGTTGTAATGAGAACCCTTTCGCCCCTTGAAACCACCCTCCTTATCTCATTTAAAAGGTCATCCACCTGGTTCGTGGCAGGTCTTACCTCCATCCTTGGATCCATGAGTCCAGTTGGACGTATAATTTGTTCACAAACCTTGTCCTTAGAAACCTCAAGCTCAAAGGGACCTGGGGTGGCTGATACAAAAACCACCTGACCAATGGAATTCAGAAATTCATCAAACCTCAAGGGCCTGTTGTCAAGGGCAGAGGGAAGTCTAAAGCCAAATTCCACAAGGGTCTCCTTTCTGGATCTATCCCCTGCATACATGCCCCTTAACTGCGGGACAGTTATATGGCTTTCATCAATAAAGGTAATAAAGTCATCTGGAAAATAGTCCAAAAGGGTTGGAGGAGGCTCTCCTGGCGCCCTTCCTGTAAGGTGTCTTGAATAGTTTTCAATACCGTGACAGTATCCAAGCTCCTCAAGCATCTCAAGATCAAGGTTTGTCCTTTGTTCAAGCCTTTGTTTTTCAACAAGCTTTCCCTCCCTTTCAAGGACCCTAAGACGCTCCTTTAGCTCTGCCCTTATTGTCTTTATGGCAAGCTCAAGTCTTCCCTGGGAAGTGACATAGTGGCTTGAAGGATAGATAACAACTTGGGTAATCTCCCTTTGTCTTCTTCCAGTAAGGGGGTCAAAAAGGCTTATCCTTTCAACCTCATCACCAAAAAGCTCTATCCTTATGGCCCTTTCCTCCTCGTAAGAGGGAAATACCTCCAAAATATCACCCCTAACCCTAAAGGTCCCTCGTTTGAAATCCACCTCAGCCCTTTCATAGAGCATTGTAACAAGATGGGCCAGTATCCTTTCCCTTGATATCTCAAGACCCTTTTTTAAAAATAGATGCATCTCCTGATACTCTTCCGGAGAGCCTAAGCCATAGATACATGAGACACTTGCCACGATTATCACATCCCTTCTAGTTAGAAGGGAATAGGTAGCAGAATGCCTAAGTCTATCTATGAAGTCATTTATGGAAGAATCCTTTTCTATGTAGGTGTCTGTTGCCGGTATGTAGGCCTCGGGCTGATAGTAATCGTAGTAACTTACAAAATATTCCACTGCATTTTCAGGGAAAAAGGCCTTAAACTCTGAAAAAAGCTGGGCAGCCAGGGTCTTATTTGGTGCGATGACAAGGGCGGGCCTATCCAGATTTTTGATGACATTTGCCATTGTGAAGGTCTTTCCAGAGCCTGTAACACCCAAAAGGGTCTGGAACCGGTTTCCAGATTTTATCCAGCTTGTGAGCCTATCAATGACCTTTGGCTGATCGCCCTTTGGATAAAAATTTGTATGAAGCTTGAAAATAGATGCCATGATCTTTACAATGCCAACCTTGGTGCTAACTTAATGTCAATTCGGATTTTGAAATTACAAAAATTAAACGCCAACTTTACTTAAAAAGGAGCAAAGATGTCAAAGAAGGATGCAAGCAAAAGGCCTTCAAATTTCATAAGAAATATAATCATCCAGGATATCAAATCAAACAAATGGGGTGGGAAGGTCATAACGCGCTTTCCACCTGAGCCAAACGGATATCTCCACATAGGCCATGCCAAAAGCATTGTCATGAACTTTGGCTTTGCCGAGGAATTTAATGGAAGATGTCATCTTCGCTTTGATGATACAAATCCCACAAAGGAAGAACAGGAATATGTTGAGGCCATAATGGAAGATGTTCGCTGGCTCGGTTATGACTGGGGCGAACACCTTTATTTTGCATCAGACTACTTTGACCAGTTTTATGAATATGCGGAAAAGCTCATTAAGATGGGAAAGGCCTTTGTGTGTGACCTTTCTCCTGAAGAAATAAAAAAATACCGGGGTACACTGACAGAGCCTGGAAAGGAAAGCCCTTACAGGAATAGAAGTATTGAAGAGAACCTGGATCTTTTTAGAAGGATGCGAAAAGGAGAGTTCAAGGATGGGGAGCGGACCTTGAGGGCAAAGATAGATATGGCCTCAGGGAACCTAAATATGAGAGACCCTGTAATTTACAGGATAATGCATGTGCCTCATCATAGAACAGGGGACAAATGGTGCATCTATCCCATGTATGACTTTGCTCATTGTCTTTCTGACTCCATAGAACACATAACCCATTCCCTTTGCTCTCTGGAGTTTGAAGACCATAGGCCCCTTTATGACTGGTTTCTGGACACCCTTCAGGTTGAGTGGCACCCTCAGCAGATAGAATTTGCAAGGCTAAACCTCACCTACACGGTCCTCAGCAAGAGAAAGCTTGTGCAACTCGTTGAAGAAGGGGCAGTCGATGGCTGGGATGACCCTAGAATGCCCACCCTTAGTGGCATGAGAAGAAGGGGCTTTCCGCCGGCTGCAATAAGGGACTTTTGTGAAAGGATTGGAGTTGCCAAAAAGGAAAGTGTTGTGGATGTGGCGCTTTTGGAGCATTGCGTAAGGGACGTCTTAAATAAGACTGCTCCAAGGGTCATGGGAGTCTTGAATCCTTTAAAGGTTGTCATAGAAAACTATCCTGAAGGCAAGGAGGAAGAGCTTGAAGCCATAAACAACCCTGAGGACCCATCATATGGAACTAGAATGATCCCCTTTTCAAGGGAAATATATATTGAAAAAACGGACTTCATGGAAGACCCCCCTAAAAAATTTTACAGGCTTGCCCCAGGAAGGGAGGTAAGGCTTCGCTACGCCTATTTCATCACCTGCAAGGAGGTGATTAAGGACGAAAATGGTGAGATTGTAGAACTTAGGTGCACCTATGACCCTGAAACAAGGGGCGGAAATGCGCCAGATGGAAGGCGTGTTCGTGGGACCATACACTGGGTTAGCGCACCACACGCCTTTGAGGCAGAGGTTCGTCTTTATGACAGGCTTTTTGACCACCCCTATCCCGATAGGGCCAAGGAAGAGGGAAAGACCTTTAAGGACTACCTCAATCCAAATTCCCTTGAAATCATAAAGGGATGCAAGCTTGAGCCTTCATTAAGAGATGCAGAACCAGGGAAGGTCTATCAGTTTGAAAGGCTTGGATATTTTTGTGCAGACTCAAAGGATTCCTGTCCCGGGCATCCTGTCTTTAACAGGACAATTACCCTCAGAGACACTTGGGCAAAGATAGAAAAAAAGTTCAAGGAACAAGAACAAAAAAGAAGAAAGGAAAATAAGGAATAAGATGGCAAACAAAGAGGTAATAGTTCGTTTTCCACCAAGCCCTACTGGATATCTTCATATAGGAGGGGCAAGGACAGCCATATTCAACTGGCTTTATGCCAGAAAGCACAATGGCAAATTCATATTAAGGATTGAAGATACTGACGCAGAAAGGTCAACAGCCGAGTCCATTGAAGGAATTATCGATGGGCTTACCTGGCTTGGGCTTGATTGGGATGAAGGTCCCTATTTTCAAAGTGAATTTGCTGAAGAACACAAAATGGTGGCCCAAAGGCTTCTTGACGAAGGAAAGGCTTACAAGTGCTTTTGCACAAAGGAGGAGCTAGAGGCCAAGAGAAAAAAGGCCCTTTCTGAAAAAAGAGACATCAAATACGATGGCACATGCAGAAACCTTTCACCTGAAGAAATCGCCCAAAAGGAAAATGAAGGGATTCCCTATGTGGTTCGTTTTAAGGTGCCAAAAAGGGAAGGAAAAATCGGCTATGATGACAAGGTCCTTGGTAGAATAGAAAAGTCCTATTCGGATATAGAGGACTTTGTGATTGTAAGGTCAAACGGAAAGCCCCTTTATATTCTTTGCAATGTGGTTGATGATATAAGGGACAGAATTACCCATATAATCAGGGGCCAGGACCACATGACAAATACCATTAAGCAGATACTTTTATATGAGGCCCTTGGCAAAAAGCCACCTGTATTTGCGCACATGCCCCTTACACTTGACCTTCAAAAACGCAAGATATCAAAGCGCACCCATGGCGAGGTAGTATCTGTCCAGTGGTACAGGGAGATGGGATTTATCCCCTGGGCCCTAGTAAACTTTCTGGTCTTACTTGGATGGAATCCGGGAACGGATCAGGAGATCTTTACTAAGGAAGAGCTTATCCAGGCCTTTTCCATTGAAAGGATAAACAAATCTAATTCTGTTTTTAATTATAGAAAAGGGGATCCTAAATTTTTCACCGATCCAAAGGCCATAAGTATCAATGCATGGTGGCTCAGGCACCTTCCCATTGAAGAAATTGCATCCATGATAAAGGATGACTTCATAAAGGAAGGGATATGGGATGATGCCTACGAAGGCGAAAAAAGAGAGTGGTTTTTACACACCCTCGACCTCATAAGGAGCAGGTTTCACACCCTTAGAGACTTTGCAAGGCTTGGGAGAGCATATTTTGCAGATGATTTTGAAATAGACCCCAAGGCCCTCAAGAAGAATGTCCTTAAACATCCTGAACTCAAAGAGCTTCTTCCTGAGCTTGCAAATGCCCTTGAAAATGTCGATCCTTGGGATCTCGAGACTACAGAGGATGCCCTTAGAGGATTCTGTGAAGATAAGGGAATAAAGGCGGGCCTAGTAATAAATGGCCTGAGAACAGTTGTAACTGGCCAGCTCAAGGGGCCGGGGATATTTGATGTCATGGTGGCCATTGGAAAGGAGCGGGTAATAAAGAGGCTGAAGGAAAGCGTAAGTCTTTTTAAATGAAGACGTGTTTAAATCTTGTGTCCTTCAAACTCCCTAGTCAGTTTCTTGTTCAAGGCAGAATACTGAAAAAAGAAGGGCATTTTAAATTTTTTAAAGCTCCTCGGTCTTTCCTGAATAGACCAAAACGGCATTCCCCTCGAGAAAAACCGTCTTAAAATCGTCTTCCGTATAGACCTTGAGCCTTTCTCCCCCAGAAGTGGTCACCTTTACAGGGGAGTTTAGCCCCTTTTTTAACTGGGCTATGATGGAGCTTGCAACCGCCCCTGTGCCACATGCATAGGTCTCATCTTCAACTCCCCTTTCATAGGTTCTAACCTTTATTTCGTCTTTGCCTAGAATTTCCACAAAATTTACATTCGTGCCGGCAGGGGCAAAATAGCCGTGAAAACGGATGGCCCGCCCTACCCTTTTTACATCTAGATCTTCTTTGCAAAATATGACTGCATGGGGAACACCTGTATCGATAAAATGTACCAAAAATTTCTTGCTGTCTATTTCAAGTTCAATATCTGTTTTAAGATCACGGGGAGGAGTAAGTTGAAGTTTTACCAGATCATCAAAAACCTCTGCCCTGATGATGCCAGATATAGTTTCAAAAGAAAGCTCTTTGCCGCACAAGCCAATAAGATGGGAAAATCTTGCGGCACACCTTCCGCCATTTCCGCACATCTCGGCCTCGCTTCCATCTGCATTATAAAAATGCCATTTAAAGTCTGCCCTTTCTGATTCCTCTATGAAAATCATGCCGTCTGCCCCGATTCCAAAATGCCTTTTGCAGAACCTTCTGGCAACATCCGGCATGTCTTTCTTTGAAACCTTGGCCTTCCTATTGTCAACAAGGATAAAATCGTTCCCGCTTCCGTGCATCTTTTTAAATTCCATATTTAAAACCTAACCTCCATCCATTGAGGAATGTCTTCAGGGGATACTAGGTCTTTAAAGGTTTCTCGCCTCCTTGCAATAAAAAATCTATCTCCCTTTACAACAACCTCAGGGACTCTTGGCCTTGAATTATAATTGGAAGACATGGTAAAGCCATAAGCGCCTGAATTCATAACTGCCAAAAGATCCCCGGAATAAAGCCTTGGAAGCTCCCTTTCCCTTGCAAGAAAATCCCCTGTCTCGCAAATGGGACCAACTACGTCCACCTTGATCCTGATATCATCCTTTGGCCTTTGCACTGGAAGTATTTCATGATAGGCATCATAAAGGCTAGGCCTTCCAAGGTCATTCATTCCTGCATCCACTATATAAAAGGCCTTCTGGGAGTTCTCCTTAAAATAGAGAATCTTCGTAAGGAGTGCCCCACTGTTCCCTACAAGAGAACGACCTGGCTCAATTATTATTGTCTGTTCAATATCCTTCACCTCTTTAAGTATTTCCTGAATGAATTCAAAAGGTGTGGGCGGATTTTCATTTTTGTAAGTAATTCCAAGCCCTCCTCCTATATCGAAATACTGTGGCACTATCCCTTTTTCCTTAAGCCTTTTCAAAAGCTCCCTAACCCTGCCAATTGCATCCAAAAATGGCCCTACCTCAGTAATTTGAGACCCTATGTGACAGTCAATGCCTCTAATTTCAATAAAATCATCATAGCTTGCCCTCTCGTACGCTTCTATGGCCTGCTGGATGGAAAGTCCAAATTTGTTCTTTTTAAGACCTGTTGAAATGTAAGGGTGGGTCTTTGGGTCAACATCAGGGTTCACCCTAAAGGAAACAGGTGCCTTTTTCCCAAGCTCTCTTGAAATCTTGCTAATTAAGGAAAGCTCTTCAAGGGATTCCACATTAAACATTAATATCCCCTCTTTAAGGGCATAGACAATCTCCTCCTTTGTCTTTCCAACACCTGAATAGACTATCCTGGAAGGGGATATACCAGCCTTAAGACACCTGAACAGCTCTCCACCTGATACAATATCAGCCCCTGCTCCTAAAGTTGCCAAAAATTTTAGGACAGAAAGATTACTATTGGCCTTTACTGCATAACAAATCAAATGAGTGCTATCCCCGAACCCCCTTTTATAGTCCATAAATCTCTTCTCAATATAGCTCAAGGAATAACAATAGAATGGGGTTCCAACCTTTTCAGCCAGTTCCATTAAATTTACATCTTCGCAGTAAAGAATATTGTCCTTGTATGAAAAGACATCCATTCAGATAAGTTCCTTTCTATTTAATAATTATTGATTCTTTGTTAGAAGGCCTGCTTTCATTTGGAGGTATTGAATCATCAATGGCAGT
>JALXCD010000019.1 GCA_026991135.1 Deltaproteobacteria bacterium
ATTATTTTTTTATGCCTGAAAAGCTCCTAAACCTCTGGTTGATTGACTCCAGAGGGAAATACAAAAAGGCAGGGCAGTTGCTTTTAAGGGATGAAATTGTTTATTTTCGTTACTTACCAGACTATTTAAATAAAAGCGATTCATTCCCGATAGATCCAGTTAATCTAAAACTTGAAGAGAAGATATATTCAAGTAGGGGCCTTGCCAGTCCCTTGTTAATTTTTGATGACATTTTGCCCGATACCTGGGGCCTTGCAATACTTTCAAAAAAATACAAATTTGACTTTTTTAAGGACAGGAAATCTGCACTTTCCCACATGGACACATCGGTTGTGGGTGGACTGGTTTGCCTTCCTGAAGACAAAAAGCCTAAGCCCCCAAGGTGGATTCCCTTTGATTATTTGGAAACATGCTTTGATGAAGTCCAGTCTTTTGAAATTCGAAAGGCCAATTTCATTTTTAAATATCTTGGTATTACAGGGACAAGTGCAGGAGGTGCCAGACCCAAGGCCTCCTTTATTGACACCAAGAATAGTGTTTGGCTTGTAAAATTTCCGTCTCAAAACGATCCTTCACCTGAAACTGTTTCAGAAATTGAATATGCAGGCTTGGCCTTTGCTGAAAAGATGGGGATTCCTGTTCCTGAAAGAAGACTTATAAAACTTTTGAATGGCAAGGCCCTTGCCATAAAACGCTTTGATATTATTGGAAATACCCCAAATCAAGGACGCAAAATTCTTATCTCCTTAAGTACCATTCTTGGCGGTATGCACATGGCAGAAATTGGATATGAAAAAATAGCTGCGACCCTTCGAAGATATTTGAGCAGTCCAGAAAAAAGTGTCAGGCAGTTTTTTAAGATGATGCTGGTCAACTGGTGTATTGTTAATACAGATGATCATCTTAAAAATATCTCTTTATTATGGGATGGAAGGACCTTAAACCTTTCCCCGGCCTATGACCTTGTGGGGAATCTATGGGGTATGACATCTCATACCATACCTATAAATGGAAAAAACGAAGGAGTCAAACCAGAGGAAATTTTTATTGCTGGGAAAAAGATGAAGATAAAGGATGCTCTTTTAGAGATGCAACGGGCAAAGGATTTCATGTATGACTATTTGGATAGGATAAGTAAAGTAAAGGGGTCTGGACAGCTTGTGGAATCGGTCAAAGGGCGTCTCCAAGAACTGGATTCTTTTTTAAAAACGTAATGAGGGCATAGAATGATTATCCTTTCTCCAGATGAAGAAAAGGTTATTGAAAAATTTAGTGAAATTCTTCGTGAATTCAGGATATCTGCTGGATTAAGACAAAAGGACCTTGCAGAAAAGATTGCAGTTTCCCTTCCGGTAATAATAGATATGGAAAAGGGAAGGGGAGGAAAGGTTTCCTTTGCTACCTGGATTGCGGCCCTTTCGGTAGTTGGCGCACTATCACAGCTTAAAAATTTACTGGATATGCTTGAACCAGATCCATTTAAAAGATTTGAAATAAGAAAAAAGAAAAGACAAAGGGTGAGAAAGACCTATTCGAAGTAAAAAATTGAAATGGTACCCAAAATTTAGACAGTTTTTTTGCGGTTTTTTGTTCGCCTTCCTGTTCATCAAGCTGCCTTGGAAAATTCATATACTTCATCAGGAGTCTTGTTATCAAGACTCTGGTGAAATCTTTCCTGGTTATAAAACTCAAAATAGCTCCTTAGGCCTTCTCGAAGCTCCCTGGCATTCTTAAACTCACGTATGTATATAAATTCTTGCTTTAGGCTTCTCCAAAGCCTTTCTACGAAAATATTATCTCTATACCTACCCTTTCCGTCCATGCTGATCTTGATCCCTTTCTCTTTTAAAATATCTACAAAGGCATTACTCGTGTATTGGCTCCCCTGGTCTGAATTAAATATTTCTGGCCTTCCATGGCTAAATAAGGTCCTTTTTAGACATGTTATGCAAAACTCTGTATCAAGGGTATTCGATAGGCTCCAGGACAAAACCTTACGGCTATACCAGTCCATTATCACACAAAGATACATAAACCCCTTGGACATGGGTATGTAGGTTATGTCTGAACACCATACCTGGTTGGGTCTTGTTATCTCCAGATCTTTTAAGAGATAGGGATAAATCTTGTGGTTCTTGCCAGGAACACTTGTTCCAGGAGTTGGATATATGGCACTAATACCCATCTTTTTCATTAAACGGGCTACTTTCTTTTCACTTACTCTAAATCCCTTGACCCTTAGGGCCATTGTCATTCTCCTTCGTCCATAAAAGGGTGTCTTTAGATATTGCTCATCTATGGCCCTCATGATCTTTAAATCCTCTTCCTTGATCCCCTTCTTCTCATAATACAGACTAGATCTATTTACACTTAAAAGAACACATTGACGGGTTATGCTTATAATTTTCCTCATGTCCGGATCTACTAAGGCCCTTCTCTCTTTCGGACCTATAGAAGACCGGACTTTTTCAATAAAAAATCTCTCTCCACAGTTAGCTGCCCTACTTTCTTATAAAGAGTCTCAACTTTCCTTTCCAACTGCTTTTCCTTTCTCCTGTCATTGTCAAAAACAAGAGAGGCCTTTTCCAAAAACTCTTTCTTCCATGCCCTTACTTGTCCTGGATGAATCCC
>JALXCD010000020.1 GCA_026991135.1 Deltaproteobacteria bacterium
TATAAAATGTAAAAAAGATTTTATTAACTATAGCTGGCAAGATATAGAACTTTTTTTTGAACCCATAAGCTTTAAAGAGTTAATTATCAGATTTAACAATCTGGATAATCAAATATCAAGATTATATGGGAAAAAAGGAAAGTTCATACTGGACAGATTTGAAACTGTAAGGGTATCAGCTAATTCCACCCAAGAAGGGGACGAATTTAAAGATATTCAAAAACTAATTTTAAAACAGCCATCTTTTGAGATTAAAGGGAGGCTTTTTTCCTTATGTCCATAGATTTTTTTAGACATAACGGTCTATTTATAGCCCCATGTGTCTTTTTTATATTTGGGACCCTGTTCACATTTATTTTAGTTCTAAAGGCCCCAAAGCCTTATCTTGAATCAATAGAACTGCCAGTTTGGAATTTTCAGGAAAATATTCATCTAAGTGAAAATAAAAAAGAGAAGACTTTTTTAAAAGAAGCTCTAGTATCCAAGGACCCTTTTAAATTCGATATTGAAAAACCCACTAAAGCACAAAAAGCATTACCTCCACTTAAACTTTCCATGATTATCATCAATAAAAGGCACAAAATCTGCAAAATAAATGGACAAATTTATACAGAAGGTGAAAATGCCACAGATTTTTCCATCAAAAGGATAACTGATGAAAAGGTATTAGTTGAAAGATCAGGAAAAAGAGAATGGCTGCATCTATCAAAGACTCTTTAGGAAAAATCGTTTTATTTTTGTTAGCTATTTGCATCTCTGGATGTGCAACCACAAAGAGCTCTTTACCGCATGATACTGATAGATTGGCACTAGACAATTCTAGAGCCAATTTTAACGAAAAATCTCCTTTTAGCAATAAATACCATGAATTTAAGCCCAAAAGGGCGATTCAAAGGCCATCAAGGATTCGCAAAAGACCAAGACCTCGATTTAAAGAGCTTTCTCCTCTCGATATCCAAATGGTCTCCATATCTTTTACAGATGAGGACTACAAGGCCATTTTCCAAGCCTTGGCCAAGGCAGCAGGGCTTAATCTTGTCATTGATGAATCAGCTCAGGGGGTCCTTTCTCAGGGGAAAAGGCTTACAGCTGAGTTTTCCGAACAACCTGTAAGGACTGTCCTAGATGCAGTCTGTAAGACCGCAAATCTTTCCTGGGAAGAAGAAAATGGAATACTTTTTATTAAAGGCCGCATAGAAAAGATTTTTGATCTTGATTTTATTGCATCCACTCACCATGCTAGAGTAACTGTAGGGGGCGATGTTTTAGGTGGACAGGGAAGTAGCGGAGGAGGCGGAGGCGGGGGGTCGCAGGGTATCACTGCCCAAGGCGAAGGGGAACTTGCAACTCCATTAACAGGTAGTTTTGAGATTACAGGGGAAACCTCTCCAGGTGCAACGGACATATATAAAGAAATTGATGATGCGATAAAAGGCTATCTAAAAGACAAGGGGAAATATTTCCTTAACAGGAATACCGGAACGCTTTTTGTTCAAGGTCCACCAAAAATCGTTGCAAGAATCGGTGATTACATCCAGAAGCTAAAAGAAAAATATCAAAGACAATGCCTTATTGAGGCAAGGATTTTGGAAATAGAGTTGGATAATAGCTTTGAACTTGGAATTGACTGGAGACACCTCACTATCGATGCAAGCGACAAGAAAATCAATCCAGAAGGTACGACTTTTAATCTTGACAGTCAATTACTTGAGGGCCTTAGAGAAAGCGCCTTTTATGGAATAACCATTACCAACCCATATTATAGCCTTTCAACTGTAGTAAGGGCACTTGAGCAATTTGGAAAAGTCCATGCTCTATCAAATCCAAGACTTAAAGTTCTAAATGGTCAGCCCGCCATGATAAGCGTTGGCCAGTCTGTATCATACCTTAGAAAATTTGAAATCATTGTGGATCAGCAACAGGGTTTTAGAAGTGAAACTCCTAATACAGAGATTTCCTCTATTTTCAATGGTATCTTACTTGGAGTTACACCAATTATTGACGAAAAGGGAAATGTCACACTCAATATGGTTCCCATAAAAAGTGATATCATTTCTATGGAAGAAAGAGAGCTTACAGATGGAAATCTCTATACCTTTCCTGTTGTGAATTTAAGGGAAGCGTCAACTACTGTCAGGGCACAATCCGGAGACATAATTATTTTGGGTGGACTTATTGAAGATAGAATAGAAAATGAAACCAATGGCCTGCCCTTTCTTTCAAGATTACCTGGAATCCTAGGGGCAGCATTCAGTTACAAATCTAAAAAATATAAAAAAGTAGAACTAGTCATAATACTTAAAATAAACGTGATAGAAAATGAGCAAACTGTTTGATGCAATAACAAAACTGGAAGCAGAAACTGACCAGGGGCCAATTGAAATCCCTTTTAGTGGAGGCCCACCAAAAAATGTAGTTTCCCAAAAAAGACAGACCCAAAATATCCTCTTGGGCATTGTAATCCTTTTAGTTTTATCCGGTCTCCTGACAATCTATTTGACCCAAAACGAATCTTTTATGAATAAAACCTCCACTCCTGCCTTAAAAAAAGAGCATGATATAAAAGAAAAAATTAATCCTAAGGACGTTTTGCTAAAAAGAAAAGCAACAAATTTAAATGACAAAACCACCAAGTCGTCCACTAGTAAAGAAAAGATTTCTTCTTTTAGTAAAAATCCCGTAACCTTAAAGAGAGATCAAATAGAGGAGCTTGAAAAAAAGATACAAGCACTGGAAAAACAAAAGATTGCATCTAAAAATAATAAACATAAAAAGGAAGTTCAAAAAGCTTACTTAAAGAGAACTAAGTCAGTGGAAGAAATCCATCTTCTTCAAAAAAGAACACTAAAAATACTTTAGAGAAAAAAAATTGCTCTTTCAGGCTGAACGACTGAGAAAAAAAGGAGATAATATTTCAGCTACTAGGCTTTACGAAAAAATTTGGAGAAAAACAAAAAATCCTATGGTTGCTAACAATCTTGCTGCCTTATTGATGGAACAGGAACGATATAAAGAGGCCAAAGAAATACTTAAAAGGGCTATTAAACTTTCTCCAAATGATGAAGATTTAAAATATAACCTTGAACAGTTAAAGGGATTTTAATTTTCAATAACTTGAAAAAAAAGAACTTAATTTTTCATAAAGGTTTTACTCTGATTGAGATATCAATAATTCTTATTGTAATGGGTATTATCCTTTTTGTTGCTACAGGGGCGTGGAATATGCTTGTTAAGGGAAGAGAGATAAGCGCTACAAGAAACATGTTAAAGTCTACCAATAACTGCCTTTTAAGCTATGCTACTGCAGCTAAAAGAGTACCTCTTAATATCTACTACAAAAACCAGTGTCAAAAAAAAGACACATGGGGCCGAAGTATTCTTTTTCATTCAAGAAGTTATGGTGAAAAGATTAACTGTCTATCTCCTATCTTAAGGTCTATAACCATTAAAGACAGTGATGGAAACATTCATCAAAATATCTCCTGGATATTAGTAAGCAGTGGTCCTAATAAAAAATTAGACGTTAGAATACATTCCCAATTCTTGGATTTTTCCAAGGGAGACGATCTCTTTATTTTTGTAACGGATCCGGAATTACATGGAAATGTGTGCCATTAAAAAAAAGGGATTTACACTTGTTGAGCTTTCAGTGGTCCTAGTAATTCTAGGGCTCATAATTGGGACATTAGCTCCTTTAATGATATCTATGATTAAGAAAGATAAAACCAAAGATGCAAAGACCATTGTTAAACGTGCCAAAGATGAGATCATAGGCTACGTAATGACCCAAAAAAAACTTCCACAAAATATTAAGGATCTAGGTCATTACAAGGACTCATGGGGAAATAGACTTTTTTTAATTGTCGCAGCTGACCTTAAAAACACTAACATTTGCTCAAAGAATTCTACCAATCTCTCACTTTTAATATTCGAACCTTCTGGTTCAGGAGTATGTAATAAGAGGGCAAAAGTTGGCAATATTGCATTTATTGTTGGCTCAAAGGGTCCTGATTTTAATAGACAAGTAAGCTCTGTGAGAATGAAAAGGGTTATAAGCCTTGATTACGGCTGCAAAGGGGACTTTTATCCCAAAGATAATAGGACACGAAAAAGAAAAAGGCCCTTTGATGACCTCATTGAATACGTTACCTTAAATGAGCTTAAAGGTTCTGTTTGTAATCTTCTGTCAAGCCATAGTATGGGATCAACAGGAAATGGCAAGCCCAAGCCTAAACCCAAGCCAGTCATTAAACATTCAAATAGGAACAAATCTCCTTTACCGTGGAAAAATATCTGGAGTAAATTCTTTAATCACTAGTCCCTAGAGCCCTTGCCCTTTAACATAGAAAGATATTTTTTTCTTGCGCCCATTAAAAAATCAAGGCAAAGAGTACTTCTGTAATCAGGATACGTCCAAGGAAGCTCCTTAAAACTTTTATTTTGGTAAATTAGGGTGAGATCAGCATAAATTCCCTTCCTAAGATAAATCCTATGGGTGTAATTCTTGGTAGTTGCAAGGACAAGTCTTTCGGCCGTAAGTATCCCTGGGTCAATATTTACCGTTCTCTTACCTTCTATAGACCATTTTTCTTCAATATCCATTGAAACATGTTTGATATCTGGAAGCTCATCTTGATCAACAAGCCCCTTAAAACTCAAAAAACACCTTAAAAGACCTTTCCCCATCTCCCTTTCATAATAATCTGTCCATGAAAAGGGGACTATTTCAGAAACATCCATTATTTCACTAAAATTTTTTGAAATCTCTGAAAGTATCTCACGAAGATCAAGCCCTTTTTTAAAAATAAGTCCTGAGATCAAAAGGGCTTTTTTAGGCGGCTTTATATCTCTTCTAGCCATAAATACCAGATGGTTTTATGGAAATGACTTGGGTCGATTCAATTGCCTTTATCAATTCATTTCTGGTTACAGTCGCTGTTCCTACCTTTCCCACCACTATCCCTGCAGCAAGGTTTGATAAGAAGGCAGATTCACATGGACTAAGGCCTGCAATCAAACCAAGTGTAAAGGTAGAAATTACCGTATCTCCTGCCCCTGTTACATCAAAGACCTCTCTTGCCATGGTTGGTATTGAAAAAAGACCTTTTTTCCTTTGCCATAGGTCCATACCCTCTGAACCCCTTGTAATCAAAACGGTATCGATATCAAGGCCTTTTGATAACTTTTCCGCACATCTTTCTATGTCACCATCCCCTTGTATCTCTGTGCCAGCCATTTCACTGGCCTCTTTTTGGTTTGGGGTTATCACAGTAGCCTTCTTGTAAAACTCAGAATTGGACGGTTTTGGATCAATTAAAAGTGGAATATTCCGCTCTTTCGAACTTTTTATCAAAAAATTCATAACCTCTTCACAAATAATCCCTTTATTATAATCTGAAACAATTATTCCTTGGACATCATCTAATACTCTGGAAATACCATTGATTATCAAGGGGATAACCTCTTTACCAAGTTTTTTTCGCTCCTCTCTATCGACTCTTACCACCTGCTGACCCCTTGCAATTATCCTTGTCTTTAATGTGGTGGGGCGGCTACCTTGTCTAATAATGCCACCTGTATCAATATTTCCATTTCTGCAAAGCTCCAAAAGCCTTTCTCCAAATATGTCCTCACCTATGATTCCTGCAAGGAATGGCTTTGAAGAAAGGCTCTCCAGGTTATGCGCCACATTGGCTGCTCCACCTAAGAGAAAGGATTCCTTTTCAACCTCTACCACAGGAACTGGTGCCTCAGGAGAAATCCTTTTAACCTCTCCCCACACAAACTGATCTAGCATAATGTCCCCAATTACAAGGACACCAATCCTTTCAAATGAATTTATGGCATCAATGAGCCTATCCTTGGTAACCTTTATCACTTAGCCACCTTCTTTTTTTTCATATTCGTCTAAATCTACTGCCTCATCGATAAGCATAATGGGTATGCCTTCTCTTATTTCATAGACCAATCTGCATGTCCTACAAATCAGAACATCTTTATCGGGACCGAGTTCAATATCTCCTTTGCACTTCGGACAAGCAAGAATATCTAAAAGCTCCTTACTAATTGTCTGTTCCATGTTGATCTCCACTATTAATAAAAATTTTTACCTGCTCAAAAACCTCATCGGGTTTAATTTCCTTCATACACCTTCTATCTTCACAATTTCTCTTAAAACATGGACTACACTTCACATCCTTTCTTATTATAATATGGCCCGCACCAAAAGGTCCTGTCCTCCAAGGAGCAGTAGGGCCAAAGATGGCTATCACCTTTAAACCAGTAGCTGCGGCAAGATGCATAGGACCAGTATCTGTAGTGATGGCCAAAAGGGACTCTCTGAAAATGGATGAAAGCGTCTTTAAATCTGTCTTCCCAGTAATGTCAATGGCAGTACCCTTTGAGTTTTCTGAAATTTCTTTACCCAATTTTTTGTCTGTTGCTCCTCCTATGATAAGACTTTTTAGGCCAAAATGTTCATTCAATAAAATTGATAGCTTTGAAAAATGACTGGAACCCCAGCGTTTGGTTGGCCAGATAGTTCCAGGTATAAGGCAGACAAAACCCTTTTCTCTGAGTCCAAGGGAAAAAATCATATCTTTTGCCCTTTTAAGGTCATTTTCAGTTAATCCTATCGGAAACTTGATATCTGATATATCAGCTCCTATGGCACTTATAAGATCAAGGTAACGTAAAACTGCGTGTCTGTCCGGGTCATAGGGCGGAAGACGCTTTGTTAAAAAAAGGTGGCTGAACTCCCGACCCCTGTCAAAACCGACCTTTTCTTTTGCTCGTGACAAACAGGTTATAAACCCGCTTTTAAATAGGCCCTGAAGATCAATGGCATAGTCATATTGCCCCCTGGAATTTATTTCCTTAAAAAGGAGCCTTAATTCACCTAAAAGTGCTGGCCAAAAAACAGGACTTTTGGCCAGGTGACCTAATCTTTTTCGTTTATAGACAATTACCCTCTCAAGTAAAGGGTGACCACTTAAAAGATCTGCTCCTACTTCTCCAGTAATCCAGTCAACCTTGCATTTTGGCCAAGTCTTTTTTAATGAATATAGCACAGGAAGACTTTGAATAATATCTCCAAGGGCGCTTAACTTAATTAAGAGGATCCTTTTTGGCGACTCTTCAACTGATTTATTATCCATTTTGAAGCATCCAGAATATCTCTGGCCACAAAGTCTATTTTTTTTCTATTTTCCCTTGAAATCTCCTTCAAGGTTCTTTTGCCCTTCCCAGTTAAAACCAGAATTGATGGAATATTTGCATTCCATCCTGTCTCCAGATCAATTAAAGAATCTCCCACCATGAATGAATCTTTTAATAAAATTTCCGGGTTATCTTTAATGGCCTTTTCAATCATCCCAGTTCCTGGCTTTCTACATCTACAAATCTTTCTGTATTTTTCATCTCCAACCCGTGGATGATGGGGGCAATAATACCAGCCGTGGATTTTGCCTCCCTTTGACATCAAATGTCTTTCTATTACCCTGTGAGTTGTTCTCACAAAATCCTCATTAAAAAATCCTCGTGAAACTCCAGACTGATTGGTTAATACCAATACCAGAAATCCATTTTGATTTAGTATCCTTATTGCCTCAAAACTTTCTTGGAATATGTGAATGTCTTCCAGGCTATTAAGATAATTGACTTCCTCAATAAGTGTTCCGTCTCTGTCAAAAAAGACCGCTGGTCTCAGCATAATCAGAAAATCCTTTAAACAAATTAACACAAACAGTGAATCTAATTGAAGTTCAACAAATTTTTAACCTCTTTAAAAACATCTTCAACAGTTATCATCTTCATACATTCAAAATCCCTAGGACACGTCCTTTTAAGACAGGGTGAACAGTCAAGCTCCTTTCTTACTATTTTTGCCTTCTCAGACCATGGCCCTGTAGTAACAGGGTTAGTGGAACCAAAGATTGCAACAAGAGGGATGCCGCAGGCTGCTCCAACGTGCATAAGGCCAGAATCATTTGTTATCATTATTTTCAACATAGAAATAATTGAAATGGCTTCCATAAGTGTAGTTTTACCGCAAAGATCAATGACCCTTTTACCATCGACTTTTTTAATTGTCTTTCCAGACTCAGATTCACTTTTAGTGCCAAAGACCACTATTCTGGAAGAAGGAAATTCTTTTAGTATCTTTCTTGATAGCTCCAGAAACCTTTCTTTAGGCCAACATTTTGCCGGACCATAGGCAGCACCTGGATTTAAACCAATAAAAAGATCATCTATCTTGGCTCCAAAACCCTCAAGGAGCCTTCTTGCCTTTTTTATTGAAGATTTATCTATCCTAAAATCAATTTTGGGAGTTGTTTTTTCTAACGCATGACCATCTGGAAAGAGTTCATGGATCAGATTTAGATAATAAAAGACTTCGTGTTTCTTGCTCTTTTTCTTTGGTACAGTTACAGGACTATTTAATAAAAACCTTCGAAAATCCCTTGAGTAACCATAAACTTTAGCTATTCCTGAAATTTTGAAAAAAAGGGCAGATTCAAAGGAGTTTGGAAATAAAATTGCGAGATCATATCTCCCTTCCCTTAATTTCAAGGCACATTTAAAAAAATAAGGCAAGTCTTTGACACTTTTTATCTTTTTAAGAGCAATAACCCTTGAAATATCTGGATGGCATCTATAGATGTCAAGGACCCAATCCCTTGCCAAAACATCTACTATTGAGTTTGGAAAAATTTTCTTGACTGCGGAAATGGCTGGGAATGTCATAACGGCATCCCCAATCCAGTTTGTTCCTCTTACAATAATTTTTTTTTGATTCAATGTCTCACCTATAGAATTTTTCAAAAAATCAATTAGTATCCAATTGGTTTTAAAAAAAATCCTCGCAATAATCAACTTAAGAAAATCATGAAAAATTACGAAAATACTACCCAAGAAAGGACCAATGAAAAAATAGAGGTATTAAAAATACATGTCCGGGCAGACTTATATCGGGCATTTAGAAGATGTGTATGGATGACTGTCTATGAAACCGGGAAATCTATTGTTGAAATACATAACCAGATGATAGAAGAACTTTTAAAAAATAAGGGTTGCTAAAATTGCCAGATTTGTTCTCTTCTAAAACTTAATACTATATAGATATAAACTATCAACCAACCAATTCTATAGATTATTTCAATTTTACAACACTAAATAAGTTCATTAAGATACCGCAGAATAAATAAAGGAGGTATCTTATGGGAAACACACAAAAGATTATTCTATTAATAACTCTTCTACTTTCATTTATCTTCTCAACTGACAAACTAGGTGCTCAAGAAACAAGTCAAAATGATAAAAAATGGACTATTGTAATAACCAGTCAAAACGCTGAAAAAACATGGAATGCCATGCGCTTGGCCTTATTTGCTCAAAAACAAGGGAAACAGGTATCGGTTTTCTTTTTAGGTGCTGGAGTTAACTATTCTAAAATCAGTACAGCAAAATTTGATATAAATGATCTTGTTGAAGAGTTTGTTGAATCTGGAGGTCAAGTTCATGCATGTGGTCTATGTTTAAGGCTTCACAGCGTTAAACCCTCAACTACCTGTCCTGTAGGAACCATGAAAATGCTTTTTACGCTTGTAGATCAAGCCCAAAAAGTTCTTACATTTTAATATCATTTATTTTATATCTGTAGGTTATTACAATGTCATAAAATCTGTAAAGCGATTTAAAAGTAAAAAGGCAGGAAAGAAGTAAAATTAACAAACTTCTTTTCTGTCTTTAAATTTTCTATGTATATTTTAAACAAGATTACTCATTTCAATACAAGGCAGTGAAATGGTAAAGACTGTCCCTTCGCCTGGCTTACTATGAACATTCATCTCTCCGCCATGTCTTTGGATTATTGCATAGGAGATGGAAAGCCCCAAACCCGAGCCATGACCCTTTGTGGTAAAAAATGGATCGAAAATCTTCTCCATTATTTCAGGGGTTATTCCTAGCCCAGTATCTTTAATATGACAAATGGCCTTTTGTTCAACTTTTTTGGTCTTTATTTTTATAGCCCCACCAGTTGGCATTGCATCAACGGCATTGAAGATCAAATTAGTCAAAACCTCTCTTATTTCAGATGGATTTACCCTCACATATAAATCTGGCTCTAATTCAGTTAAAAGCTCGATCTTTCGACCGTGTTTATAAGGCTCATGAAACCATTTGGGCTTTGTCATAAGAACTGTATCCTGCACAAGATTTGACAGATCGATGACCTGTAATTCATCTTTTCTCTTTCTTCCCATGGAACTAAGGCGTTTTACAATCTCACTAGCATCTTCAATGGATGTTTTAAGAGCTGCTAAATGTTCACTAACCTCACCACTTTGTTTCAATTTTCTTTCAAGAAGATATAGATGGCTATTCATGGAATGCAAAAGATTGTTAAAGTCATGTGCAACTCCTGAAGCAAGCTCTCCCAAAACCCTAAACTTTTCAGACTGTCTAAGCCTCTTTTTCAATTTATTTTTTTCAACAGCCTTATTTACAGAATGAACGAGATATGCATTGTCAAAGGGTTTTGGTATAAAATCATCCACTCCCTGTTGAAGAGATCTAATTGCATTTTCTAATTCTGTATAAGCAGTTAACATTATTACAGGAACATCCTCATAGGTGCTTTTAAGGTCTTTTAAAAGGTCTAAACCACTTCCATCTGGTAGATTAATATCCAAGATGATTGCATCTGGAATTGACTTTTTTAGACGTTCTTTGGCCTCTTTGATGGTTAGGGCAGTATCCACCTGAAACCCATTTCTAGCCAATAGCCTTTTAATTATTTTTACTGTGTCTTCAAAGTCTTCTACAAGTAATACCTTTGGTAATACTTCCATGTTATTGGTCTTTTGCATCCCTAGTTTCCCTTTCACTGCTTTCTTGTCTTGAAGGCAAAAGTATAATGAATTTTGTTCCAACACCCTCCTTGGATTGGCACTGGATTGACCCACCGTGCTTTTTAATAGCAGCCTGAACAATGGCAAGACCTAAACCTGAGCCCTTTTTGCCATGTTCTGCCTGATAAAATGGCTCAAATACATGAATAAGGTCTTTTTCTGGAATACCTATTCCATTATCTTCAATAACCATTTCAATCTGCTCATCAAGAATCCGAGCGCTTATCCCAATTTGGCCATCCTTATTTGTAAATTTATATGCATTACTTAAGAGATTAAATAATACATCATGAATCCTTGCCGGGTCACATTCAATCTCAATTGATTCATCAACTTCTATTTTTAACTCCCTATCTTCTTGCAAACCCTTAAGCTCAGATATTGCATCCATAACAATTGTCTTAAGATGCACTTTTTTAATTTTTAGAGGAACTGCATCTGAATCAATCCTTACCATGGTTAACATATCTTCCACCATGGAACGCATGTGATTACAATTTTTTCTTATGGCATCCACAATCTCTATTGATTCATCATCAAGATCATCCCTCAAATATTCCCACATATAATCTATGTTGGCCTTTATAGCAGTAAGTGGGGTTCTCAATTCATGGGAAGCAGTTCTAAGAAAGGCCTCCTTGGCTTGATACATATTTTTCATTTCATTATAGGCCCTTTCAAGCTCATCTCTTGCACGGGTAAGTTCTGAAATGGTCTCCTCAAGGGCTCTGGTTCTTTCTGCAACCCTTTTTTCAAGAACTAAATTGGCCTTTTCAAGCTCTCTATAAGCCTTTTCAAGGGCCTTTTTACCGGACATGAGCTGGTTAATCATTTTATTAAAGGCCTGTGCAAGCTCTCCTATCTCATCTCCCGATTTTACTTGAATAAGTGAGGGAATTATTCCACTCATTACCTGCTCTGTTGCATTTATTAACAATTTTAGAGGCTTTGTAATTATGTGAACCAACAAGATAGTCACCATAATGGAGATACTTGCAACTATAAATACTATCCAGAGGGACTGATTACGGGCGGCAGCCAAATTTTCATCCACCCTTTTAAGAGAAAGGGCAAGAACAACTCTTCCGACAACAGATTTTTTTCCAGGCTCTGTCCCCTGTCCAAAAATTAATGTCTCCTTATTCTGACTCTCTGGTGCAAGTACTAGGGCAGTAGCCACCAATAACTCATAATAATCTTTTTCATGAAGATACTGTTTAAAAAGAAAAGGAATTACTGGAATAGAACCATTTTCAAAAAATGAATGGATATTTTCACGGATTCTTATTTCCTTTTGTATTGCCTGATAAAGGTCAAAGGGAATGTTTCCATAAAAGGCCAAGATTTCGCCATTACTATCCTCAATCCATGTAAAAAAAACGTCTTTCACATTCGAAAGGGATCTCAAGAGGGATTCCAATTGATTTTTGTTGTGGGTAACAAGACCATAGGCACTATTTGCAGAAAGATTTGTAACAAGGGCAACTGATAGTTCTTCAAGGTCATGGAACATTATGTCCTTTTGTCTTTTAATGAAAAAGATTCCAAGGGTACAAAAACTTACTGTTAAAATGGCAGCAGTTAATGCAGAAAATTTGGTTGCCAGATTAAGTTTCATGCTGCCTATTATCTTGCCACAATGGTAAGACCTTTTAACTCTTCTGAACTCATCTTAAGACCAATTAATCTAGCAGTTCTCAAATTGAAATAGGTGGTAAATTCCTTACAATATTCAACTGGCCTTTCAGGTGACCTTCCATTCATAATCTCAATGGCCATTTTGGCTGCCTGTCTAACACTTTTTAGATAATCACAATCTACAGAAAAAAGGGCCCCTGAAGTGGTAAATTTTTTTGATAGCCCTATAAAGGGTTTTTGATACCTTATGGACATGTAAATAATTCTTGGAGCTATTATACTATTATAAATAACTGTATCAGGAATTGCCAAAATTGCGTCACTGACCCTGAATAGGTCATCAAGTTTATCTTCAAGCTCTTTCATGGAAGTAAGCTTTATGGCTATAAGCTGCATCCCATATGTTGGGACGATTTTTTTTAATTCTTTAATGATCTCTTCGGTATCTTTCGAATAAAGACATCCAATAGTCTTTATATCTGGCTTGATCCGTTTTAATTGCTCTAGTTCCTTTTCATAATATATCTTTAAAATCACACCAAAGGTATTACTGCCTAAAATTGCTTCTTGAGGTGGATCAAGTACCATTGAAAAAACCTTGGGGCTATTTGGATAACGCCTTTGTGCCTCTATTAATGCATCAGTGCCAATGGGGAAAACAATTGTGGGCCTAGATTTTCTCTTGCTCTTAAAGAAAAGTCCCCTTGGTTCTTGAATATCTTCCTGTTCAATCTCTATATTTGGACAATTTCTTTTAAGCTCATTTGTCAATATTGAAGCCGCATCAATATATGGACCAAACGAACTAGACAGTAAAATGAGGGCTCTTTGAGACGAACAATCTTTAGAAAAGGCAGAAATAGGCGTAAATGCAATAATAAGGGCATTTATTAATAGCAATAATTTCAATTTCTTAAATGCAGCCCTAATCATACCTTTTCTAAAAAATCATTGTAAATCTAGCGGTAAAAGTGGTATCTGCCCTTTCGCCATAGGCAGTCTCTTTAAACCGTTTGTGAAAGATATTATGGATACCTAATGCAACCTTCCACCACTTTCCTGGCGGACTGTAACCCATTGAAAGATCACCGAGCCAATAGCCATCAACATCATGCCAAGATGAGAAGTATTTCACGTTTCGAACTGCCCTTTCTATTTCTTGAGGTGTGAGCCCTCTAAGCGATATTGTGGAAAAGTTGGTAGGGCTAAGGCCTAAAGTGCATTCAGAAGTATCTTGCCAATGGATTCTTAAGTCGAACCAAAGACCAAAATCAAAATTGTATCTTATTTCACCATTTATCTGGTTGGTGGGAACTGGACCAAAGGTTACTCCGTCTCTTTTTTGCTTCCAGACATAGCTATAATTGGCTTTAACCAGAAAATTTTTGGAAAATCTATACTGCCCATCAAGTTCTACCCCGTATTGATGCATTGAATAGAGATTATCATAGGTTAGATGAAATTTATTGTCCTTGTAAGAAAAGTCATAATCAATCATGTTGGAGTAATTATTGTAAAAGGCAGCAATTGTGCAGGAAAGCCCAATGGGATTCCAAAGCTGATATGCAAGTTCAATACTTGTCAAATTTTCAGGCTCTAGATCCCTATTACCTTTGTGAGAGAAAAAGGGAGTACCCATTAAAATGTAATTTTGAAGATATGATGGATACTTAAAGGCAGAGGCCACTGAAAATCTTAAGGATTTATTAGAACCCAAAAAACGAACAAGACTCAATCTGGGAGATACAGCGAACTTGGCCTCAGAATGATAATCGACTCTTAATCCAGCAAATAGATTCCAGTCTGTTGAAATTCGCCACCTATCCTCTGTAAAGATACTTCCAAGAAACTGATTGTGCCAGCCATCATAGGTGGTTGCACCAAGGTTTGCAAACCTTGCCTCAAAACCATAAACTAAAGTATGATTAGTGGTTCTAAAGGTATTTTGGAATAAAAAATTTAGATTATCATAGCGCCATCTAATGTGTCCTGTCCTCTTAAAATCTCCAGATGCTTCAAAATGCCTCCACCATATATCCATTTTTAGATCATCCCTATGATAAATGCCCCTTAAAAATCCATCAAAACCATCCTGGTCAAAGCTACTTATGGAGGCCGTGGGCTTTACTGCCAAACGTCCCTTTGAAAAACCAAAGGAAAGTGTTGCCTTTTCTCCTGGCCTTATTTCATAGCCAGTCTCTCCGCTAATCTTCATAAGACCCTTTATCTGATTATCGTGGTTCTCCACACTAGATTTTTGTGTCCAGGCTGCGAGAAGCTTATATGACCACTTGCCAAATCTATTGCCAGAAGTTATGGAATAAAGGGCATTACTGAAGGTTCCTACAGATGAAGTAAGATGTGTACCTGAAAGTGCTTCAGGGTTTCTTGTAATAATATTAATAACACCTGAAAAGGCATTTGAACCGTAAAGAACAGAACCAGGTCCTTTTATTATCTCTATCCGCTCAATATCATCTGGGACCTCTGGTATTAAGGCACACTGATTTGTATTCCTAGTCGGGGAAAAAATTGGCCTTCCATCCACGAGTATTAAAACATTATTGGCTTGAAGCCCGTTAACTCCCCTCATTCCAATATTGAAGCTCGAACCTGTACTTTTAAAAAATTCAATACCAGCCACATATCTAAGGAGTTCTGACACGCTGTTAAAAGTCATATGTTCTATATCTTCTCTAGAAATTATGGTAGCAGTGGCTGGAGACTCTATTACTGAAAGGCTCTGCCTAGATGCAGTTACAACTGTTGGCATGTCCTGAAATAGCAGGGCCTCTTTGCCTTTTATATATGAAAAGGCCGTTGAACTTATACAAAAAAGGAAAATTGTGGTAAAAAATAAAAAAGTGCGCACAACCTCCTCCCATGAAGCCCAAAAGGGCTAGTGAAATTAGACTCAAGGATACGTCGAAAATGAATTTTGTTCAAGAAAAAAAGATAACTATATAAAATGATAGGTTAAAAAAATGAATAATAATTCATTAATAAAAGAAAATCAAAAATTGTATGCAAAAGAACTTCCGGATGATCTAAAAGAATCCGCCAGAGAATTCCTTTCAGAAACCCTTGATGAAAAGGCTCAAAAGATTATTAGGGAACGAAATGCTGAAGACCTCCTCATAAGGGCCGTTGCCCTAAGTCCATTTATAAAAAGCGGTTTTAAAAAATACCCAGAACTTGTTTCAGAGCTTCATGAACAAGGGGCCCTTTTCAGAGGAATTTCAAAAAAGATTTTTTGGGAATCAGCCTTAGAAATCCATGAAAGAGCAAGGACTGAGGAGGATTTCTTAAAGGAGATTAGGAAGTTTCGCATAAAAAATTCAGTAAGAATTGCCATTCGGGATATATGCGGTCTTTCTGACTTTTTCGAGGTCTCCGGTGAGCTTTCTGATCTTGCAACCACCTTGGTTGAACTTTCGCTTAGATGGATCGAAAAAAGACTTTTAAAGACCTTTGGATCTCCAAGGTGTGACAGCCAAAAAATTCGCCCCATTGTACTTGGCATGGGAAAACTTGGTGCAAGGGAACTGAATTTTTCCTCAGATATCGATCTCATATTTTCCTATCGGGGAGATTACTCCAAAATAACAAGTCTTAAAAAGGGGCTTGGACTTGATGAATATTTTCAATACCTTGTCAGAAAACTTCTTCAGGTCCTTTCCCGCCCTACTTCCGATGGCATTGTTTATAGAACCGACACAAGACTAAGGCCCTTTGGTGATAGCGGCCCTCTTGTCATGAGTCATGAGGCAATGCTTTCCTATTATGAAATTCATGGAAGGACCTGGGAACGATATGCCTTGATAAAGGCCCAGCCTATTTGTGGCGACACAGAAGCTGGGAAAAAGCTTCTTGATGACTTAAGGCCCTTTATTTATCGAAAATATTTGGACTACAGTGCTATTTCAGCAATCAAGGAAATAAAAGATTCCATAATGACCCAACATGCCCAAAAGGGCATTTTAGATAACATAAAGCTTGGTCCGGGTGGGATAAGGGATGCTGAATTTATTGTTCAGACCTTTCAGTTGATAAAAGGAGGGAGAATCAAGTCCCTTCAAACTCCCTATTTTAAAAGGGCACTTGAAGTAATTGCAAATCTTAGACTCTTAGATCAAAAAACCTGTAAAAACCTTTTGAATGGCTACATATTTTTACGAACCACTGAAAATAGACTCCAGGAATATTCAGATCAGCAGGTCCATACCCTTCCAAAGGACAATCAAAAAAGACATCTTTTATCCCTAAGTCTTGGCTTTAAAAAATGGGATGAATTTTTGGAAGAACTTACCTTTTACAGAAGGGAAATAGAAAAGGTATTTTCAGATCTTTTTAAAACCCACAGACGGAAACACGGGACAAAATCAAGAGAAACCCTTTCAGAAGATAGTGCAAAGACCATGCTGGCTAAGAGTGTCTTGGAAGACCTTGGAGCCGAGGAAGTCAATGACAGGCTCAAGGATTTGGGATTTGTAAATCCAGAGAAGGCCCTTTCAATCTTGAGGGCACTTAAGGAATCAAAAAAATTTCGCTCTCTTAGAGGAAAGACTCAAGAGCTTCTTGACAGCCTGATGCCCCTTGTCCTCATGAATGCCTCTATGACAAAGGAGCCAGAAAAAACCTTAAAACATCTGTTGCACATAATAGAGGCCGTTTTAAGAAGAGAAATTTATCTTTATATGCTAAAGGAATATCCACAGGTCCTTAAACACCTTTCATTTCTTTGCAGCAGATCATCCCTTATTGCCCAAAACATAAAGGAGCAACCAATCCTTCTTGATGAGCTAATTGATGGAAGAGTTCTTTTTTCTCCCATAGAAGAAAAGGAAATTAAGACTCGCCTTCAAGCTGTGCTTGAGCCTGTCTCAAGGGATGACCTTGAGCTCTGGCTTGATGAAATAAGGCGATTTAAAAAGGCTAATGTCTTAAAGATTGCTGCCTGTCACTTGGAAGGTCTTATAGATGTAAGAGAAGTGGGCAGAGAACTTACCGTCCTTTCAGAATGCATCGTTAAAGAGTCCTTTAAAATGGCACAAGTAAAGGTATTTAAAGAAAAGGCACAGGAACTTTTTAAGAAAAATGGTCTTTCTATAATCGCCTATGGAAAACTTGGAAGCAGGGAAATGGGGTATTCTTCAGACCTAGACCTCATCTTTTTAATGGAAAAAGGACAAGGTGAACTCACCAATATATTCAATAAGATTATCCACAAATTCATCTTTTTTCTTACCGCAAGGACATCCCAGGGAATCTTATATGAAATTGACACAAGGCTTAGACCAAATGGTTCACAAGGGGTATTGATCAGCACTGTTCAGGGCTTTTCAGAATATCAGCTTAAAAAGGCATGGACATGGGAGCATCAGGCCCTTATAAAGGCACGTTTTCTTTGTGGAGATGAAGAAATAGGTAACAGCTTTGAACTTTTAAGGAAAAAGGTCCTTTGTCTTAAAAGGGATGAAAAACGGCTAGGGCGTGAAATTAAGGATATGAAAAAAAAGATAGAGGGAGAGCTCCATTTGCCAGAAGGGAAAACTCATCTGAAGAAATCTTCAGGTGGTCTTGTGGATATAGAATTTATCTCGCAATATCTGGTTTTAAAAAATGCATGGAAGGTACCGGAAATCACAAGTGAAAGAAGCACTTTGGATATTCTTGATAAATTGATAGAACTTAACCTGCTAGAACGATATAAAGGAGAGTTTTTGAAAAAGGCATATTTAAACTATTTTGAAAGGATAAATTTATTGAGCCTTGATTTAAAAGAACCACTGCTCGAGGAAGATGAGATAAAATTTTATAAAAAAGAAGTAATTTTCCTTTTTAATAGTATTATCACCTAAAAAATTACTTAATTACTCCTTCTTTTTTGAATATCTTTTTAAATCTTTCATTGTCTTTATAACGAGTCTCAAGACTTGAGATGGCATTTTCCAAATTTGGAGATTTTATGCCATGAGCAAGGGACATGGCTGCTTCCCAAAAGGCAGCCATATCATCTGCTATTTTTACAAGGGTTCCATCTACAGGCAAAAAAGTGTCCTGGTTATAAAAGGAGTCTATTTCTTTTACTATCTCGACCCTCCCTTTATTAAATATCCTATTTTTAAATTGATTTTCTAAGAAAAAATTTATTTCAAAATGCCATCTGTCTGGCAAAAGAGGAAGTATCTTTTCTTCAAGTTTTCTTTTTTCATAGCGTAAAATTATATCATCAAGGCCTTCCACCTCTCTTTTAATGGGAGAAATTATATCTCTGGTATATACCTCTGGAAGATCGTGAAATAGGGCAGAAAAAAAGTCATTATATATCCTTTTTGTGCAAGGTTTTTTGCAAACATGTGGTACCAAAAGATACACAAAATAGGCCACAACCAGCATGTGGCCAAGAACTGAAGTCTGGGGGATACGGGGCGTTTTTGACCATCTTTTTTGAAATCTCAGTTGACTTAAAAGATCAATAAAATGATGGGATTTTCCGCCTAAAAGTATCTTTTGGACTCCAATCAACTCATAATAATCCTCTATTTTGTCTTCTATCTCCTGCCTGGTCTCTTCAATTCCATACATTTTGGGAAAGGCATGATAGACAAGCTCAAACTCCCACTTGGTGGCAAGAAAATGTGCTGCGCCAAGTATCCTTTTTTCAATGGTGTTTTCCTTTGCAAAAAGATAGCCTTTCATTTCTTCAACAAGATCCTGTCCTGAAGACAGACTCTTTAGACCAGCTATCTCTTCCCTCACCTCTTTTATTACATATTCATTTAGCCTCTTCCCTGCCTTTTTCATGAGATAATGGAAAACAGGCGGCTTTATATCGGTAAGAACTACCCGTTGAAGGAATTCAAAAAAGGCGCCTTCAATGAGCTTAGTCCAGTCTATCTTTTCCCTTTGCTCCTGAAACTTAGCCAGGACATAGGCAATCCCCATTTTATGGGCCTGTTTGTCTAGCTCTGTGAGCTCTACCGGCCTTACATGATCATTCCAGCGTTGGATACTTGCAGCTTCAAATATCCTTCTTATTAAATTGTTTGATATCATAACCTGTGCCAGAATTTACTGTGATTATTTAAAACTACTATCTTTTGCTATAACTGTAATCACTGAAAATTTAATTAAAATTTTTAAATACAATATCTACGACCTTGAAAAGATTACATTAAAAGTTCCAGAGCAAAGACAGATGGTCCACTTGACATAAAATTCATTTCTTGTTATCAGACAAATCCGTCAATTGCTTTTAACCAGTAGGCGCGTAGCTCAGGGGGAGAGCGCTACCTTGACGCGGTAGAAGTCGGCGGTTCGATCCCGCCCGCGCCTACCAAATATTTATTTTTTTAATTTACTTTGTCAGATAATAACAGTAAGAAAAAGGCATCTGATAGGCTTTAAGGCCCAGATGCCTTTTTGTATATTGACATATATATTCATTTTCAAAAAATGAGCTTTTTAAAAGGTGAGGATCGCTGAATGGTAACTGTAAAACTGGCTGACGGAAAAGAAAAAAAAGTTGAAGAAGGGGTTAGTGCAGGCGAAATTCTAGGCCAAGAACTCAGCAAAAAACAAAGAAAAAAACTCATCCTCGCCAGGGTAAATGGAGAACTAAAAGACCTTTCATATAAAATAGAAAATGATTGCACACTGGAGCCTGTCTTCATAGGAGACGAAGAGGCCCTTCATGTCTTAAGGCATTCTGCATCTCACTTGATGGCACAGGCAGTTAAGGCCATTTTCCCTGATGCCCAGGTTGCAATCGGACCTGCCATTGAACAAGGCTTTTACTATGATTTTAATAAAGAGGTCCCCTTTTCTCCTGAAGACCTTGAAAGAATAGAAAGAAAGATGAAAGAGCTCTCCAAGGAGGCCATTCCAGTAGAAAGACTTGAAATGGACATTGATGAAGCTATTTCCTTTTTTAAGGAGAACAATGAACCTTACAAGGTTGAACTTCTCGAGGAGCTAAAGGAGCAGGGAGAAAAAAGGGTTTCCCTTTACAAACAGGACAACTTTATTGACCTATGCAGAGGGCCTCACCTTCCAGATACCTCAAAAATTCAGGCCTTTAAGCTTTTGAATGTGGCCGGAGCCTTTTGGAAGGGCGATGAAAAAAGGGAGATGCTCCAGCGCATTTATGGCACGGCCTTTTTTGACAAAAAGGAATTAAAAAAACATCTTGAAAGGCTTGAAGAGGCCAAAAAACGTGATCACAGAAGGATTGGAAAGGAGCTTGGGCTTTTTTCAATTGAAGAAGAGATTGGCCCTGGCCTTATTCTCTGGCACCCAAAGGGAGCACTTATAAGAAAGCTTATAGAGGATTTTTGGAGAGATGAGCACCTAAAAAGGGGCTATAGCCTTCTTTTTACGCCACACATAGCAAAAAGGGACCTATGGAAAACAAGCGGGCATCTGGATTTTTATTCGGAAAACATGTATTCCCCCATGGAGATAGATGAAGTCAGCTATCAGATCAAACCCATGAACTGCCCCTTTCACATTGCCATATACAATTCCAGAAAGAGAAGCTATCGGGAACTGCCATTAAGGTGGTGTGAGCTTGGAACCGTTTACAGATATGAACGCACAGGGACCCTTCATGGGCTCATGAGGGTAAGGGGCTTTACCCAGGACGATGCCCATATCTTTTGTATGCCAGAACAGTTGGATGATGAAATTGTTGAAATCCTCAACATGACCCTATTCATGTTGAGGACCTTTGGATTCAGCAAATACGATATCTATCTTTCAACAAGGCCGGAAAAGTATGTTGGGACCGATGAGCACTGGGAACTTGCAACTGGTGCCCTAAAAAAGGCCCTTGAAAAAATGAACCTTTCCTATGAAATAGACCCTGGTGAAGGTGTATTTTATGGGCCAAAGATAGATATAAAGATAAGGGATTGCCTTGATCGCTCCTGGCAGTGTTCAACCATCCAGGTAGATTTTAACCTGCCAGAGCGTTTTGACGTAAAGTATGTGGGGGAAGATGGTGAAATGCATTCGCCAATAATGGTTCACAGAGCACTTCTTGGCTCCCTTGAACGCTTTTTTGGCGTAATGATAGAACACTATGCGGGTGCCTTTCCCATATGGCTCTCCCCCATCCAGGCACGAGTAATGACTATTACGGACAGGCACAATGAATGGGCCCAAAAGGTCTATGAGGCATTGTTGGACAAGGGAATAAGGGCAGACCTTGATATAAGGAATGAAAAACTTGGTAAAAAGGTCAGGGATGCCCAGATGGAAAAGATCCCCTACATGCTGGTTGTGGGAGATAAGGAGGTGGCTGACTCCACAGTCAGCCCAAGGACAAGGAGAGGAGAAACACTAGAGGCCATGACAGTTGACTCATTTATTGAGCTTTTAAAGTCAGAGGCCCAAAAGGAAAAGTTGGGAGGTGTCATATCGCCAGAGAACAAAGAGTAAGAGTAAATGAGGCCATAAGGGTCCCTGAGGTAAGACTTGTTGACGAAAACGGTCAACAGGTCGGAATTGTTTCAATTCAAGAGGCCCTTGAAAGGGCAAAAGATGCAGGTCTTGACCTGGTGGAAGTTGCCCCAAATGCAAAGCCTCCTGTTTGCAGGCTAATGGATTATGGAAAGTACCGCTATGAGCAAAGTAAAAAGGCCCAGGAGGCAAAAAAGCGTCAGACAGTAATCCAGGTCAAAGAGGTCAAGATGCGCCCTAGGACAGACGTTCACGACATGAACGTTAAAAAGAAAAAGATCGTAAAATTTCTCAATCAGGGGAACAAGGTTAAAGTAACGGTTCAATTTAGAGGCAGAGAGATTGTTCATCCAGAGCTAGGAGCTGAAATGCTAAAGGGAATTGCTGAAGAGATGTCTGAGATTGCAGTTGTAGAGAATATGCCAAATATGGAGGGGCGCACTCTTACAATGGTGCTTGCACCAAAAAAGAGTAAAACAAAATAGATTTTCACCTTATTTGCCTTTGGCTTAAGGTATTTTTCATTGACCAAAGGCCTTTTTGAGGTTAAATAGTGCCGTTTGTGCTCAAAATTTTTATATTGAAGCGGGGTTATGTGTCATGCCAAAACTTAAAACTAAAAGGTCTGCAGCTAAGCGGTTTAAAAAGACTGGAACTGGCAAATTTATGCATAACAGGCCAGGTCACAGTCACATCCTGACCAAAAAAAGCAGGAAGCGCAAAAGATACCTTAAAAAAGAGGTTGTGGCCTCGGATGCCATGAAGGATCAAATAAAGCGCATGCTTCCCTATCTTTAAAGAAAAAAGGAGTTGAAAGAATATGCCTAGGGTTAAAAGAGGATTTAAGGCAAGAAGGAGGAGGAAAAAGATTCTCAAGCTTGCCAAGGGCTTTCGCGGGGCAAGGTCCCGTTGTTATCGTCAGGCCAAGGACAGTGTTGAAAAGGCCCTGTGCTATGCATACAGGGACAGGCGCCAGAAAAAACGCTCCTTTAGAAGGCTTTGGATTACAAGGATAAATGCTGCCTGTCGCCTGAACGGGATTTCCTACAGCAAATTTATTAACGGCCTTTCAAAGGCAAAGATAGGTCTGGACAGGAAGATACTTGCCAATTTGGCAGTCACACAGCCTGATGCCTTCAAACACATTGTGGAAAAGGCAAAGGCGGCCCTTGGCTAAAGTCCCTTAGTTTAAAAATGCAAGATCGCCTTGGTGATATTGAAAAAGAGGCCCTAAAAGGGATAGAAGACTCAAAAACAAAGGAAGAACTCGAGGGGCTCAGGGTAAAATATCTTGGCAGAAAAGGGATATTGACCGGTGTCCTAAAGGGCCTTGGAAATCTTCCCAAGGAAGAACGGCCCAAAGTGGGAAGGCTTGCAAATGAAATCAAGGCCAGGATAGAAAGGGCCCTTAAGGAAAGGCTTTCTGGCCTTTCAGAGCAAAAGGGGCCAAGGGTAATAAAGGGCTTTGACCCAACACTTCCTGGAAGGTCCCTTCGTCTAGGCCATCTTCATCCAATCACCAAGGTCATGAACGATGTCTGCAAGATTTTTGAGGGCCTTGGCTTTTCAGTGGCTCAAGGGCCGGAGATAGAGCTTGATTTTTATAACTTTGAGGCCCTTAACATCCCGCCTGACCATCCTGCAAGGGACATGCAAGACACCTTTTATGTGGATGAAAAGGTCCTTTTAAGGACCCACACATCCCCAATACAAGTGCGGACCATGGAAAAGATGGCCCCACCAATCCGAATAATTGCACCTGGCAAGGTTTATAGGTGTGATTCTGATGTAACCCACACCCCAATGTTTCACCAGGTAGAGGGCCTAATGGTGGATAAAGACGTCTCCTTTTCACACCTTAAGGCCATACTTACCTATTTTGCCCAAGAAATTTTTGAAAAGGACACAAAGGTAAGATTTAGACCAAGTTTTTTCCCCTTTACTGAACCAAGCGCTGAGATAGATATCCAGTGCGTCATCTGCAAGGGCGAAGGTTGCAGAGTCTGCTCCCAGACAGGATGGCTTGAGGTCCTTGGGGCAGGTCTTGTCCATCCCCAGGTCTTTAGACATGTCAACATCGACCCTCAAAAATACAGCGGTTTTGCCTTTGGCCTTGGGATCGAAAGGATAGCCATGCTAAAATATGGCATTAATGACATAAGGCTTTTTTATGACAATGACTTTAGATTCCTGAGCCAATTTTAGTCTTAGGATGTAAAGATGCTTGTTCCCTATTACTGGTTAAAAGAGATAGTCCCTGTTGAAAAGGATATTGAAGAGGTCGCTGAGGCCCTCACCCTTACGGGCCTTGAGGTTGAAGGCATTGAAAGCGCCTTTCCGTGGCTCGATGATGCAAGGGTTATAAGGATTGGAAAGATAAAGTGGATAGACAGAGAAAAATATATCAGCCTTTGCACCCTTGAAACCGGAAAGGAAGAGGTCCAGGTGGTCTGCGGTGCACCTAATGTCAAGGAGGGAATGCTTTCTGCCTTTTGCCCGCCAGGGACAGTTATGCCCGATGGGAAGGAGGTAAAGGAGGCTACCCTTTATGGAGCCACGTCTTCTGGAATGCTTGCCTCCCAAATGGAGCTTCTTCTTGAAGGAGAATCAAGCGGAATTTTTGATATCTCTGCATCTTTTAAGGATGCCAAGATTGGACAGAGCATCTCCGAGCTTACTGGAATCTCTGACATGGTCCTTGAAATAGGGGTTACCCCGAATCGGCCAGACTGTCTCAGTATCCTTGGAGTTGCCAGGGAGACATCGGCTATCTTTTCAGTCCCTATTGTCTTTAAAGGGCCAAATGCAGAAGGGTTTAAAAAGGAGACAGATTTTCCCATTGAGATAAGGGATCCTGAGCTATGTGGAAGATACGTTGGTGCCATAGTAAAGGGTGTAAAGGTCGGGCCCTCTCCTGGCTGGCTTCAAAGAAGGCTTGTTGCCTCTGGGGTTCGCCCAATAAATAACATCGTTGACATCACAAACTATGTCCTTTTGGAGCTCGGACAGCCCCTTCATGCCTTTGACTTAAATACCCTCAAAGGCCCAAAGATCGTGGTAAGGACTGCCAGTGAGGGAGAAAAGGTCGTTACCCTTGACGGCAAAGAGCGAAGCCTTCATGAGGGAATGCTTTTGATCTGCGATGAAAAAAGGCCTGTTGCAGTTGCCGGGGTAATGGGGGGGCTAGAGACAGAGGTTACTGAAAAGACCACTGACATACTTATTGAAAGCGCACTTTTTACACCCTTTAGCATCAGAAGGACCGCCAAGGCCCTTAAACTTCCAACAGAGGCTTCTTACAGATTTGAAAGGGGAGTTGACCCAGAAGGGCAAAAACTTGCTGCCATAAGGGCCTGTGAACTGGTGCTTGAGCTTTCTGGCGGAAATTTTTTAGGGATTAAGGATGAAAACCCTGTTCCCTATAGGCCTTCCAAGGTCTCTTTTTCTCCCAAAAGGGTAAATACACTCCTTGGCACTGATATATCTTCCAAAAGGATGTCTGAAATTCTAAAGGCCCTTCAATTTGAAATGATCGAGGTTTCAGAAGATAAGGCCATCACAATCCCCCCTTCCTTCAGGCAGGATGTAAAAAATGAAGAGGATATCCTTGAAGAAGTTGCCAGGTGCTACGGATTTTCCAAAATCCCAACATCCTCTCCAAGCGCAACCCTTATTGTGGAAAGGCCCTTTTCCCAAAAGGCCTTTTTTGATGAAATAAAAAACATCCTTCTTGGCCAGGGGCTTACAGAGATAATATCCTACAGCTTCATGTCCCCAAGGGAGCTTTCCCACTTGGGGCTAAGAGAAGGTGACGAAAGGCTTAAACCTGTAAGGCTTAAGAATCCACTGGCTGAAGACCAGTCCATTATGAGGACAAATCTTATTGCCCCAATGCTTTCCACCATCTCCAGAAATCAAAGGAGAAGAAATCTTGACCTTTCCCTTTTTGAGATCGGGGCAGTCTTTATTTCAAGGGGAGAAGGTGTCCTTCCAGAGGAGACCACAAGGTGTGCAATTGCAATTACTGGTTCAAGATTTCCCCTTAGCTGGGCATGGCCCAATGAAAAGGTGGATTTTTTCGACCTTAAAGGCATCATCCAGAACCTTTTTAGGATGCTAAACTGCCGCTCACTCCTATTTGAGGTGAGTGAAAGGCCTGAAACCTATTTTGAAGAAGGTACCCAGCTTGATATCAAGCTTAATGGAAAAACAGTTGGGAATCTTGGCCTTATCTCAAAAAGGGTCCTTAATGCCTTTGACATAGAGGACAAGGTCTTTCTTTCAGATATAGATATGGAGAACGTTTTTGACACCCTTGATAGAAGCATAGAGTTTAAACCCCTAGACAAGTTTCCTTCCATTGAAAGGGACCTTGCAGTTATACTTGATGACAGCATAAGGGCACAGGAATGCCTTGATTTTATTGAAAAAAATGCACCAGACCTTTTGACAAATTTCTTTATCTTTGATGTTTACAGGGGGAAACAGGTCCCCAAGGGCAAAAAATCAATGGCCTTTAGGTTTATTTACAGGGCAAAGGACCACACCCTTTCAGAAGAAGAGGTTCAAAGGGTTCACGAACCCCTATCAAGGGCCATTTTGGACGAATTCAAAGGTGAGCTCAGAAGTTAGCCCAAAAAATACCCTTACAAAACTGGAAATTGCCACAAGAGTCAGTGAGGAACTCGGTTTTTCCATACGCTCTAGTAAAATCCTTGTTGATGACTGTTTCAAGATCATCAAAGAGGTCCTTTTAAGTGGGGAGAAGGTAAAAATTGTTCGATTTGGCAGCTTTTTACCTCTTTTAAAAAATCCCAGAAAGGGTATAAATCCTAATACAAAGGAAGAATTGGTTATCCCGAGCCGAAAAACAGTTGTTTTCAGGCCAAGTCCCCTGTTAAAAAAGGGTGTAAATGCTCAAAAAAGACCGAAAATACTATCGAATAGGTCAGGTAAGTGAAATAATCGGTGTTGAGCCACACATCTTACGCTTTTGGGAAAAACAATTTAAAGAAATCCAGCCAAGGCGCATTTCCAGACAGAGACTTTACAGGGCAAAGGATTTAAAGATACTAAAAAGGATCAAGGAGCTTCTTTATTACGAAGGATATACAATTCCGGGTGCACAAAAAAGGCTTAAGGAAGAGCTGTTACTGGAAAAGCGGCAGAATACCAGGCCCAAGACTTGCGAGAATTGCAAAATCGTTGAAGAAATAAGGGATGAACTTGTGAAAATAAAGGGAATTTTGGAAAGTAAATAAAAAGAGAAAGATATGCAGGGTCTTAGTGAAGAACAGATTAAGAGATTGACTGAACTAAGAAAACGAATCGACAAGATTGACAAAGAACTTGTTGAACTCTTACAAGAGCGTTTAAAGGTTGCCGAAGAAATCGGAAAGACCAAGGCAGAGTCCTTGGCTCAACCCCTTGATCCTGTCAGGGAACGCCAGGTTATAAATCACATACTTGAATTTAATAAAGGTAGATTTCCAGAAGATGGACTTAGGGTCATCTTTGGCGAAATTATTTCTGCATGTAGAAATGCTCAGCGCCCTGCAAAGGTGGGTTATCTAGGGCCTGAGACTACCTTCACCCACATGGCTGCAACAGAATTTTTCGGCCAGGCCCCTGAATTCATTCCAAAGGGCAATATTACTGAGGTCTTTGAAGAGGTTGAAAGGAAAAGGATTGACTTTGGGGTGGTTCCTATTGAAAATTCAGTTGAAGGCACTGTAGCCCTTACTCTAGACGGCCTTTGTGACTATGAAATAAAGATATGTGGTGAAATATTTTTACCAATCTCCCACGACCTCATTAACAAAAGTGGCAGGATCGATACCATAAGAAGAATCCTCTCCCATCCTCATGCCCTTGCCCAGTGTAGAATCTGGCTTCAAAAAAACCTTCCGGCAGTACCAACCGAAGAGGTGGTAAGCACTGCCCAGGCAGCCCGTTGGGCAGCCGTTGACCCCTCGGTGGCTGCAATAGCAAGTCCCCTTGCAGCAAGAACCTATAATCTTTACACAGTGGCAAAGAGCATTGAAGACTTTGCAGGTAACACCACAAGATTTCTGATACTTGGACATCAGTCACCAGGGCCTAGCGGGTGTGATAAGACATCTATCCTTTTAAGCCTTGAAGACAAGCCTGGCTCCCTTTTTAGACTCCTTGAACCATTGGCCAAAAGAGGAATAAATCTTACAAAAATACAATCCCGCCCTGTCAAAAACGAGCCTTGGCGATATCTATTTTATGTTGATATTGCAGGACATATAGAAGACGAGCTCGTAAAAGAAGGCATAGAGTCCATAAGAGAAGGATGCACATTTTTAAAATGGCTTGGTTCCTACCCTATGGGGAAAAATAAGGGCAAGGCATAAAAGCCTTTAATTTTTAATTAGCAATTTTTATTCTGCCATCTGTTTTAGGAGCTATTGGAGAGTGTTTTTTGATATAATTAATTAAAACATCTGATAACAATACCGTGGAATTCTTTGGTTGTAATTCCCTAAAAATATAATAACCATCACCTCCAGAGGCCAACCAGGAACTGATTAAGACCCTATAATCCTTCTCCGGATCAATATCCTTCCATCCCCCATTTTTGTCCATTATCTTTATATCCCTTACCCTTTCTCCCGGGAAAAGAATCTTTTTAATGTCTCTTCCGTTATACTCTGCACAAAATGGCCTCTTGGACACATCAATAGTCATTCTCAAACCGCCCACCTGCAAAAATCCTCCTGCTGAAGGCC
>JALXCD010000021.1 GCA_026991135.1 Deltaproteobacteria bacterium
TGGTTATGCCAGGTGACAATGTAAAGATAACGGCAGAGTTGATACAGCCCATAGCAATGGAAGAGGGACTGAGGTTTGCCATCAGGGAAGGTGGACGTACTGTTGGTGCAGGGGTTGTAAGTAAAATCTTAGAGTAAGCGAACTTTAAGGAGTTATTACGGGATGATGGTTCCCACACAAAGAATAAGAATAAGGCTAAAGGCCTATGATCATAAACAATTAGACAAGTCTCTTAGTGAGATAGTGGATACAGCGAGAAGGACTGGGGCAAGGATTGCAGGGCCAATTCCCTTGCCCACAAGGATTAATAGATATACAGTTCTTCGCTCTCCTCATATTGATAAAAAATCTAGGGAGCAGTTTGAAGTTCGCACTCACAAGAGGTTGGTGGATATCTTAGAGCCAACCCAGCAGACTATTGATGCCCTTATGAAGTTGGAGCTTTCTGCTGGGGTTGACGTTGAAATTAAATTATAAACGAGGACTATAGTAATGGCTGGTATTAAGGCCTTAATGGGTAAAAAGCTTGGAATGACGCAGGTATTTGCTGAAGATGGTAATAAAGTACCTGTTACAGTTCTTGAAGTTGGTCCCTGTGTTGTTTTACAGAAAAAGACTGTGGAAAAAGAGGGCTATAATGCCCTACAGTTGGGCTTTTGTGAAAAGCCTTTAAAAAAGCTTAACAAACCCATGAGGGGGCATGTAGAAAAGGCAGGTGTGGATACTGGTTTTCGCTACATAAAAGAGGTGCCCGTAGATGACCCTGAGGCTTTTAACATAGGTCAACGGTTAACCCTTGGCGATGCTGATCTTGGTCAACTCGTTGATATAGTTGGAGTTACCAAGGGACGTGGTTTCGCCGGTGGTGTTAAAAGGCATGGCTTTTCGAGAGGGCCAATGGCTCATGGCTCAAAACACCATAGGGCGCCTGGTTCAACGGGTATGAGTGCCTATCCTTCTAGAGTCATAAAAGGAAAGAGAATGCCTGGACGGATGGGAGGAAACAGAAAAACCATAAAAAATTCACTTATTGTTGACGTTCGACCTGAAGAGAATCTTCTTCTGGTTAAGGGTGGCGTTTGTGGGGCCATCAACCAGATGGTCATGGTATATTTTAAATAAATAGGAGCAGGGCAGATATGGCAACCCTGGCAGTTTATAACGCACAAAAAGAGAAGGTAGGGGACATAACCCTGTCCGACGATATTTTTGGCATAAAGCCAAAAATTGGAGTTCTTCACGAGGTAGTTCGCTGGCAGATGGCTAAAAGGCGTGCTGGTACAGCCTCTACCAAAACAAGAGCTGAGGTCAGTGGTGGAGGTAAAAAGCCTTGGCGTCAGAAGGGTACAGGTAGGGCCCGTGTAGGTAGTATTCGTAATCCATTGTGGAGGCACGGAGGAGTAGCACACGGCCCCAAACCTAGGGATTATTCTTACAATTTACCTAAAAAGGTAAGGAAGTTGGCCTTAAAGATGGCCCTAAGTGATAAAGTTGCATCTGATAGGATATACGTCCTTAACGATTTTGGTCTTGACGAAATAAAGACCAAAAAGATGGCAAGCCTTTTAAAGGCATTTGATTGTGAAAAGGCAGTGATAGTTACAAAGGAAAAGGATGAAAATATAGAGCTTTCGTCTAGAAATATACCTGGTGTCAAGGTTCTTTTGGAAAAGGGCATAAATGTCTATGACCTTTTAAAATATGAATATTTATTAATAGAGGAAAAGGCCATCCAGTCCTTAGAAGAGAGGCTAAAATGAAGGATATCTACTCAGTATTAAAGTCTCCTATTTTGACAGAAAAGGCCACTATCCTTAACGAGAAGTATAATCAGATCACATTTGAGGTGGATAAAAGGGCCAATAAAATCGAGGTCAAGGAGGCTGTGGAAAAGCTTCTCAATAAAAAGGTCCTTGCGGTTCAAATTATGAACAGAAAGGGTAAGAAGAAGAGAAGTGGTCGGTTTGTGGGAAAAAGGCCTGACACAAAAAGAGCCATAGTCAGACTTTATCCAGATGAAAAATTTGATCTTTTTGAGGGAGCATAATGCCAGTTAAAAAATATAAACCCACATCACCTGGAAGACGCTTTATGAGCGTCATTGTGGATGAGGAACTGACCAAAAAAGAGCCGGAAAAATCACTTCTTGAGCCATTAAAAAGGTCAAGTGGCAGGAACTGCTATGGCAGGATTACCTGCAGACACAGAGGCGGTGGACACAAAAGGAAATATAGAATAATCGATTTTAAACGGGATAAGGTAGGTATCCCAGCAAAGGTAGCCGCTATAGAATATGATCCAAACAGGACTGCAAGAATTGCGCTTTTGCACTATGCAGATGGCGAAAAAAGATATATACTTGCTCCCCTTGGCCTTAAGACTGGCGACCAGGTGATTTCAGATGATGTAACAGATGTAAAGCCTGGTAACAGTATGCCGTTAAAGAATATTCCTTTAGGAACCTTGGTTCACAATATTGAGATGAGGCCAGGAAAGGGAGGGCAGGTAGTTAGAAGTGCAGGTGGAGCAGGTCAGGTAATGGCCAAGGAAGGTCGTTATGTTCAGATAAGGCTTCCGAGTGGCGAAGTCCGGATGTTTCTGGAAGACTGCCGTGCAACTATTGGTCAGGTTGGAAACTTGGATCATGAAAATGTTTCCATTGGTAAGGCAGGTCGTAGCAGATGGCTCGGTAGACGTCCAAGGGTTAGGGGAGTTGCTATGAACCCGGTGGATCACCCAATGGGTGGTGGTGAAGGTAAGTCTTCAGGTGGTAGGCATCCATGTAGTCCTTGGGGTTGGCCTACAAAGGGTTACAGAACAAGAAAGAAGAAACCAAGCGATAGATTCATTGTCCGAAGCAGGCATAAAAAGTAATTGGTCTTGAATAAAGGAGAATAGGCTCGTGCCAAGATCACTAAAAAAAGGACCATTTGTTGATGAACATTTGATGAAAAAGGTCAGGAAGGCCAAGGAGACCGGAGACCGTAAAGTTATTAAGACCTGGTCCAGGCGCTCCATGATAATTCCTGACATGGTAGGGCTTACATTTGCAGTACACAATGGAAGAAAGTTTATTCCGGTTTTTGTTACTGAGAATATGGTTGGTCATAAACTCGGGGAGTTCGCCCCAACCAGGACCTTTTACGGACACGCTGCAGATAAAAAATCAAAGGTTAAGAAGAAATAGGAAGGAAGATCATGGAGGCTAGGGCAATAGCCAAATATAGACGTATTTCTCCACAAAAGGCCCGTCTGGTTGCGGATTTAATACGCAACAAGCCAGTGGATGAGGCCATGCAAATAGTCAGTCTATCACCAAAGAAGGCTGCCAGAATAATTAAAAAGGTTCTGGAGTCAGCCTTGGCTAACGCTACCGAAAATATGAATCTTGATGCAGACAGCCTTTATGTGAAAAAGATTTATGTTGATCAAGGACCACAATTAAAAAGGTGGCGGCCAAGGGCAATGGGACGGGCGTATGGAATTAGACATAAACTGTCTCATATAACAATTGTTTTAGACGAATTTTAGAAGTGCTTTTGGGAGGCGATTTTGGGTCAAAAGGTTAATCCAATAGGGCTTAGGCTAAAAATTACAAGAAATTGGGATTCGAGATGGTTTGCCAATAAAGAATATCCCAAATGGGTCTTAGAAGATCATAAGATTAGAAAGTGCGTCAAGGACAGAATGGCCCATGCGGGGATATCAAAGGTAGAGATAGAAAGGGCTGCCAAAAGGGTTAGGGTTAAGATTCATACTGCCCGCCCAGGAATTGTCATTGGTAAAAAGGGTGTTGAGATAGAGGCCTTAAAAAAGGCCTTGGAAAAAATTGCAAGCGGCCCCGTTCTAATAGATATAACCGAGGTTAGAAGGCCTGAACTTGATGCCCAACTTGTGGCAGAAAATGTTGCTGCTCAACTTGAAAGAAGGGTTTCATTCAGAAGGGCCATGAAGAGGGCAGTGGGCCTTGCGCTGAAGTTTGGTGCCCAGGGTATCAGGGTTCAGTGTGCAGGAAGACTTGGTGGTGCAGAGATGGCTCGCCGTGAATGGTATCTGGAAGGCAGAGTTCCTTTACATACCTTGAGGGCCGACATTGATTATGGCTTTGCCGAGGCCCTTACTACCTATGGTGTAATAGGCATTAAGGTTTGGATATTTAAGGGTGAGGTTTTACCTGATAAAGACGCCGAATATGTATCAATTGACATCTAATCTAAAGTGGGTGATGAAAGATGCTAGCTCCAAAGAAAATAAAATTTAGAAAGCATCAAAAGGGTAGGATTAAAGGTGTAGCCCAGAGAGGGAATACCCTTAATTTTGGAGACTTCGGTCTAAAGGCCCTTGGGCGTGGAAGGATAACTGCTCAGCAGATAGAGGCAGCCCGTATTGCAATTACACGCCATGTCAAAAGGAAAGGGAAGATCTGGATCAGAATTTTTCCGGATAAACCGGTTACCAAAAAACCGGCAGAAACTAGAATGGGTAAGGGCAAAGGCGGTGTTGAATATTGGGTAGCCCCTGTCAAACCTGGAAGAATACTTTATGAGATGGAAGGTGTGGATGAAGCAACTGCAAGAGAGGCCTTAAGGCTTGCATCCCATAAACTGCCTATTCCTACAAAAATTGTAAGTAGGAGTGACACATTATGAAGGCAGCGGAATTAAGAGAAATGACCATAGAAGAACTGAAAAAAAAGGAACAAGAACTAAGAAAAGAGCTTTTCAATTTGCGTTTTCAACATGCAACGCATCAGTTGGAAAATACAGCGCGTATCAAATTAGTAAGGCGTGATATAGCAAGAGTAAATACAGTCATTAGGGAGAAACAATTAGAGGGTGCTGAGGTCTAATCATGGAAAAGGCTAAGGGACTTAGAAGAATACTTACTGGAACGGTAGTCAGTGATAAGAATGATAAGACTGTCACAGTGGTGGTTGTAAGGCGTTTTAGGCACCCTATATATGGGAAGTTTGTTCAAAAAAGAAAGAAATACATGGCTCACGATCCAAAAAATGAGTGCCGTGTTGGTGACATAATTACCATAGAAGAACACAGGCCAATTAGCAGAAGAAAACGCTGGATTGTCAAAGAGATAGTGGAAAGAGCCGCATAAATTTTTAGTGAATTAAGGGGATGAAAAATGATCCAGCAAGAAACCAAGCTCAATGTTGCAGACAATTCCGGGGCCAAAAAGGTCCTTTGTATAAAGGTACTTGGTGGCACTAGAAGAAGATACGCCCGTGTTGGAGATACCATAGTTGTCTCAGTAAAAGAGGCAATTCCTAACTCCAAGGTAAAAAAGGGCGATGTTGCCCGTGCGGTTGTGGTAAGGACCAAAAAAGAGATACCTAGACCCGATGGCTCATATATTCGTTTTGACGAGAATGCAGCCGTTTTGATTAATCAATATGGTGAGCCAGTTGGGACTCGAATTTTTGGGCCAGTAGCAAGGGAACTTAGGGCAAAGAGATTTATGAAGATCATTTCTCTAGCTCCTGAAGTGATCTAACTTGGAGATGGACGATGAAGGGCCTAGAAAAAAAGAAAACATATCTTAGAAAAAATGACCGTGTGATGGTCATGGCAGGAAAAGATAAGGGAAAAGTAGGTCGAATAAAAATGATCGACCTTAAAAAATACCGTGCAATTGTAGAGGGGGCACAGATTGTTAAAAGGCACACAAAGCCTGGCCCCAGGACATCTGGCGGAATTATTGAAAAAGAGGCCCCAATACATATTTCTAATTTGATGTTGATCTGTCCTAAATGTACAGACCCTGTGAGAATAGGTAAAAAGATATTGGAGGACGGGTCAAAGGTTCGAGTATGCAAAAAGTGCGGTGAAGCAATTCCAACTGAAAGCAAGTAGCCTTTGGGAGGCAGTGATATAATGTTAAATGTTGCTGAGAGATATGAAAAAGAAGCCATTCCCAAGCTCATTGAGGAATTTGGATATAAGAATAGGATGCAGGTTCCCAAGATCCAAAAGGTAGTTCTAAATATGGGCTTGGGTGAGGCCATACAGAATCCTAAGATCCTAGATAGTGCTCTTGAGGAGTTGACCCAGATTGCCGGGCAGCGTGCTGTTATCACTAGGGCCAGAAAATCTATCGCTGCCTTTAAGTTAAGGGCAGGAATGCCAATTGGCTGCCGGGTTACTCTGCGCGGAAGAAGGATGTATGATTTTCTTACAAAACTTATCGCCATAGCAATCCCACGAATAAGAGACTTTCGTGGGATTTCAAAAAAGGCCTTTGACGGAAGGGGTAATTATAGTCTGGGGATCAAGGAGCATATAATTTTTCCAGAGGTTGATTACGATAAAATTGATAAGATCAAGGGCCTCAATATAACCATTGTTACTAGTGCAAAGACCGATAAAGAGGCCTTTTGCCTGCTAGATGCAATAGGAATGCCCTTTAGGAAATAGTTTTAGGAGGATTATTTTGGCTAGAAAAGCTTTAATGGAAAAGGTTAAAAGGGAGCCAAAGTTCAAGGTTAGAAAATATAACCGCTGTCCAATTTGTGGTAGGCCTCGGGCCTTTATTAGAAAGTTTGGAATTTGCAGAATATGTTTTAGAAAAATGGCCTCTTTTGGCCTTTTGCCAGGTGTGACCAAATCCAGTTGGTAAATAAGAATTAAAGGTGTAGTCCTATGTCAATGACCGATCCCATAGCAGATATGCTCACAAGAATTAGGAATGCAATATCCGCCAAACACGAAAAGGTGGATATTCCGGCCTCAAAGCTGAAACAGAATATTGCCCAGATATTAAAGGAAGAGGGGTTCATAAATAGTTTTAGGATAATAAAGGATGGCAAGCAGGGTATTATTCGAATAACCCTGAGATATCACCAGGGAGTTCCTGTATTGAGGAACTTACAAAGGGTAAGTAAACCTGGGCGTCGTATTTATAAAGGTAAGGACGAACTTCCAGTGGTGAGAGGTGGTCTGGGTATAGCCATAATTTCAACTTCTAAGGGAGTTTTAACTGACGAAGCGGCCAGAAAGGCCGGAGTTGGTGGTGAAGTAGTTTGTGAAGTCTGGTAATAGTGGAGCGTAAAAAATGTCTCGAATAGGAAGATTGCCAATAAAGGTCCCAAAAGAGGCCAAAGTTCAGGTAAGTGGCCATAAAATTTCGGTTCAGGGGCCAAAGGGAAAATTAGAACGACAGATTCATCCAAAGATTCATGTCAAATACGAAGGCGACCAGATAACTATAACAAGGAGTGATGATTCAAAGCCTACAAAGGCACTTCATGGCCTCACTAGAGCCCTTATTGCCAATATGGTTACCGGTGTAACAAAGGGTTTTACAAGGGAGCTCATTGTCACTGGTGTTGGATACAAAGTGGAATCCAAGGGAAAAGATCTAGTATTGCATCTTGGATATTCTCATCCAATAGAATTCCCTTTACCAGAGGGTATTAGTGCTAAAGTTGATACTTCAAAGGACCTAAGAATTATCGTTGAAGGTATTGACAAAGAGCTTGTCGGACTTACTGCAGCAAGAATCAGGGCCTTTAGGCCACCAGAACCCTATAAGGGAAAAGGAATTCAATATTCTGATGAAGAAATAATCAGGAAAGCTGGTAAGGCAGCAGCAAAATAGGCTAAATTAGGTATTGCTATGACAATGAGAAAGACAACACATCCTAAGGTTAAAGCTCGTTTTAGGCGCAAGATGCGCATTAGAAAAAAGATATTTGGGACAGGTGAGCGTCCACGTTTATCAGTTTTTAGAAGCAATAGGCACATTTTTGCCCAGATAGTTGATGATGATAAGGGAATTACATTAGTGGCATCTTCATCCTTTAGTAAAGAACTCAAAGGGCAGAAGATAGAAGGCGGCAAGACAGCAATGGCCAAAGAAGTAGGAAAACTTATTGCCCAAAAGGCCAAGGCCAAAGGTATAGAAAAAGTGGTCTTTGACAGAGGAGGCTATCTTTACCATGGAAGAGTCAAGGCCCTTGCCGAAGGTGCCCGAGAAGGCGGATTAATATTTTAGACAAGAGCAGTGAGGGTTGAATGTTGTTTACTAACATAGAAAATCAGGATCAAGAACTAATTGAAAAGATAGTTTTTATTAACAGGGTCGCTAAGGTTGTTAAGGGTGGCCGTAGATTTTCCTTTAGTGCCCTTGCTGTTGTGGGGGATGGAAATGGAAAGGTTGGATTTGGTCTTGGAAAGGCCAAGGAAGTGCCCGATGCCTTGAGAAAGGCTACAGAGAGGGCAAGAAAGTCCATGATTGAGGTTCCGCTTGTTGGAACCACCATCCCACACGAAGTCATTGGGCATTTTGGCGCTGGCAGAGTACTTTTAAAACCTGCACCTCCAGGTACTGGTGTTATTGCAGGTGCGGTTGTTAGGGCCATTATGGAGGCTTGTGGGGTACATGATGTTTTAACAAAATGTCTTGGCACAAATAATCCTCACAATGTTTTAAGGGCCACTTTTGAAGGGCTGAAGGATTTACAAGATTCTGTATTCAGAGCAAAGGTTCGGGGAAAATTTATTCAGGAAAAATCCGAAGCTGCATAATTTCATGGAGTGATAGACAAAATGATTACCTTAGAATCACTGGTTCCACATAATAAGTCTAAAAAAAAGAAGAAAAGGGTTGGAAGGGGCCCAGGAAGTGGTCATGGAAAGACTGCATGCAGAGGAACCAAGGGGCAAAAGTCTCGTTCTGGTGCCTCTATTCCTCCAGGTTTTCAGGGTGGTCAAATGCCTCTTTACAGGCAGCTTCCCAAAAGAGGGTTTAAAAATCCCTTTAGAAAATCATTTGGTGTTTTAAATGTTTCTGTCTTGGATAAGCTAGAAACCGATCAGGTTATCGATATAGATTTTTTGAAGAATAGGGGCCTTATAAAAAAGCGTGAGAAATATGTAAAGATTCTTGGTGACGGCGATATTTCTAGGCCGGTAAAGCTCCAAGTTCACGCCATAAGTAATACAGCCAAAGAGAAGATAGAAAAGGCTGGTGGGAGTATTGAGATTATACCTATTCGATAACTCGCTGAAGTTGGAGACGACAAGTGTTTAAGGGCGCAGACAGTTTAGCTAATTATCCTGAGCTTAGAAACAGAATCCTTTTCACCCTATTCATGTTGGCTGTTTATAGAATAGGAGTTCAGATTCCTACCCCTGGCATCGATGCCCAAGCATTAGCATCTTTTTTTTCCAGGGCTCAAGGTACGCTTTTTGGCATGTTCGATATGTTTTCAGGTGGCGCCCTTAAGAAATTTTCTATCTTTGCCCTGGGAATTATGCCCTACATCAGCGCATCCATCATCTTGCAGCTTTTGCAGGTTGCTATACCTCAACTAGAGGAGCTTAAAAAGGAGGGCGAAGAGGGTAGAAAAAAGATTAGTCAATATACCAGATATGGAACTGTAGGGTTAAGCCTTTTACAGGGTTTGGGCATTGCAATTGGCCTTGAAAGTATGGTTGCCCCAGGTGGAATTCCTGTCGTTGCCCATCCGGGATGGGCATTTCGTCTTTTGACGGCCCTAACCTTGATGACTGGTACCGTGTTTCTCATGTGGCTTGGAGAACAGATAACTGAAAGAGGCGTAGGGAATGGTATATCCCTCATAATCTTTGCTGGTATTGTAGCAAGGATGCCTTCCGCTATCATAGATACATTTAGGCTTATGAAGACGGGAGAGATTAATGCAGCTTTCATGCTGGTTCTTATAGTACTTATGGTAGGTGTTGTGGCCTTTATTTGTTTTATGGAAAGGGCACATAGACGCATTCCTATACACTATGCCAGAAGGGTTATAGGTAAAAAGGTTTACGGTGGACAAAGCACCCATCTACCGCTCAAGGTCAATACAGCTGGTGTTATTCCACCTATTTTTGCCTCATCAATAATTATGTTTCCTGCAACCATTGCAAACTTTATTCAGGTTCCATGGATGAAATCCATTGCTCAATCATTGATGCCAGGGACATTTGTTTATGAAACTATTTATGTGGTACTCATTGTATTTTTCTGCTTTTTTTATACTGCAATTATTATCAATCCATCTGACATAGCGGAAAATCTTCAAAAAAATGGTGGCTATATCCCAGGCATACGACCAGGGAAAAGAACAGCTGAGTTCATTGATAACGTACTTTCAAGAATAACTTTAATTGGTGCCATATATGTTTCCTTTGTTTGTGTATTGCCAAGTATTCTAATATCCAAATTCAATGTCCCCTTTTATTTTGGAGGTACTGCTTTGTTGATTGTTGTGGGTGTTGCAATGGATACACTTGGTCAAATAGAATCTTATTTAATAACAAGGAATTACGAAGGACTGATTCAAGGGGCTCGTTTCAAAGGCAGGTAATTCAATCTTGTGAAACAAAGATATGGTGGTTCCAGGATAAGGTTAAAGGCCCCCTGGGAGATAGAAAAACTTAGAAAAGCAAATCAAATAGTTTCGGAGATTTTATCTGAGCTTAAGGAACTACTGGACGAAGGTATCTCTACTGGTGATTTAGATAAGATAGCAGAGGAAAAGATAAAAAAAAGAGGTGCAATACCGGCGTTTAAGGGCTATCATGGCTATCCTGCCAGCACCTGTATCTCGATTAACGAGGTGATTGTTCACGGAATACCGTCATTCGAACGTTTTTTGAGGACTGGTGACCTTGTAAGTATTGATTTAGGTGTTATTTATGACGGTTATTTTGGTGACGCAGCCTTTAGTGCTTTTGTTGGCAAGGCCCCAAGTGAAGAGGCCCAGATGCTACTCGAAGTTACAAGGGAAGCCCTTTACAGGGGCCTTTCGAAATGCAAGGCTAAAAAGAGATTGGGTGATATTTCTTGGGCAGTTCAAGAGGTTGCTGAATCTCATGGACTCGGTGTAGTAAGGAAATTTGTAGGGCATGGAATAGGGACGGCCTTGCATGAACCGCCTGAGGTGCCTAATTTTGGCACTAAAGGTACAGGTCCTATTTTAAAAAAAGGGATGGTTCTGGCCATTGAGCCAATGCTTACCCTTGGGTCATATGAAGTAAGGATTTTAGATGATGGTTGGACAGCTGTCACTTTTGATGGTTCGTTGGCCGCACATTTTGAGCATACTGTTGCAATTACAGCCAAAGGGCCTGATATTTTGAGTGATGGCTTTATTTAAATTTTATATTCGATTTTAAGAAGGTGAAATGAAATATGGCTAAGCAAGATGCCATTCAAGTAGAAGGAAAAGTTATTGAAACCCTACCAAATGCTATGTTCAGGGTGGAGCTTGATAATGGCCACAAGGTCTTGGCTCATATCTCTGGGAAGATGAGGATGCATTATATCAGAATCCTTCCCGGAGATAGGGTCACAGTTGAGTTATCACCCTATGATTTAACAAGGGGTAGGGTAATTTATCGTTCAAAATAGTTTAAGGTGAATTGATATGAAGGTTAGAGCATCGGTTAAGAAAAGATGTAAAGATTGTAGGATAATTAGGCGTAAGGGTATAGTAAGAGTTATTTGTAAAAACCCTAGACATAAACAACGCCAAGGATAAATAGCAATTAGGGGGGAAAATGGCTCGTATTGCAGGAGTAGATCTTCCTAAAAACAAGCGTCTTGAGGTAGCCCTTACCTATATATATGGAATAGGAAGGACCTCTGCCCAGAAGATATTGGATAAGGCCGGTATCTCCTGGGACAAAAAGACCGACGAGTTGACAGATGAAGATATAACGAAGATTCGTAAGATTATTGACACCGAATACAAGGTTGAAGGAGATCTCAGGCGTGAGGTTTCCATGAATATTAAGCGCCTTATGGACTTAGGGTGTTATAGAGGCCTTAGGCATAGAAGAGGCCTTCCAGTAAGAGGGCAGCGCACTTGTACAAATGCTCGAACCAGAAAGGGTCCAAGGCGCGCAGCAATAAAGAAGAAAAAGAAAGTATAATTCTACGGAGGATATAAATGTCACCACCAAAACGTGGCGCTAAGAAGGTAAAAAAGAATATCCCTGAGGGTATCGCCCATATTAAGGCCACATTTAATAATACAATCGTTACCATTACAGATAAGCTGGGTAACACCATTTCATGGTCAAGTGCAGGGGCCAATGGATTCAAAGGATCAAGGAAGGGCACCCCTTTTGCAGCTCAGGTTGCAGCTGAGAATGCAGCCAAAAAGGCCATGGAGCATGGTGTTCGTACCTTGGAGGTAGAGGTTAAGGGGCCAGGCTCTGGACGCGAGGCAGCCCTAAGGGCACTTCAAGCCGCTGGTCTTCAAATTACAGTAATTAGAGATGTCACACCTTTACCCCATAATGGTTGCAGGCCTCCCAAGAGAAGGCGAGTTTAATCTTTGGAATCAATAACTTAAATGTTTTTATTTGGAGGATAAAAGGTGGCTAGATATACAGGACCACGTTGTAGATTGTGCAGACGAGAAGGAAGCAAATTATTTCTAAAAGGAGATAGGTGCTTTTCAGAAAAGTGTGCCTTTGAAAGGCGCAGTTATGCTCCAGGTCAGCATGGAAAGGCCAGGGTAAAGGTCTCTGATTATGGAATTCGACTCAGGGAAAAACAGCGTGTAAGAAGAATTTACGGGGTAAAAGAATCCCAGTTTAGAAGATATTTTGAGATTGCAGATAGACAAAAGGGAGTTACAGGAACAAATTTATTGGTCCTTTTGGAAAGACGTCTTGATAATGTGATTTATAGGCTAGGTTTTGCAGATTCTCGTGCACAAGCTAGGCAGCTAGTGAAACATGGCCATTTTCTTGTAAATGGTAGAAAGGTGGATATCCCCTCCTTTTTGGTAAAGGTAGGAGATGAGATAAAGGTTAGAGATAAGAGTAAGGATATTCAGCCAATTACCCAGGCACTTGAAGCTATTGCCAGAAGGGGAGTCCCTGACTGGCTTGAGTTAAATGCGGAAGAGAAAAAGGGTGTTGTCAAGGCATGGCCAGAACGTTCACATATCACCATGCCAATACAAGAGCAGTATATAGTTGAATTTTATTCAAAATAAATAGAGAACTGACAAAGGGATTATGGCTAATAAAAATCAGCAACCATTTTACAGGAATTGGCGTGAACTAATTAAGCCCAAAAGGGTTGAGATCAATAAGGATACTAGGACCGATTCTTATGCCAAGCTTTCATGTGAGCCCCTGGAAAGGGGATATGGTACTACATTGGGGAACTCTCTTAGACGAATCCTTCTTTCTTCTCTTCAAGGAGCCGCTATTGTAGCAGTAAGGATTGAAGGCGTTGAACATGAACTAGCAACTATCCCTGGGGTAATTGAAGATGTAACAGCCATAATTCTCAATCTTAAGGGTGTACGTTTTAAGCTTTTTGATGAAGACGAAAAGAGGCTATCAGTACAAAAAAAAGGCCCAGGAGATCTAAAGGCCGTAGATCTTATTGGTGGCAGTGCAAATATAGAAGTACTTAATCCTGACCATCACATAGCTACTCTTACTGGAGATGGTGAAATTAACATGGAGGTCTTGGTAAGGTGGGGCAAAGGATATGTTCCTTCTGAAGAAAATGCCAAGACCTTAGAGGGCGAGCCAATAGGCACTATTCCTATAGATTCTCTTTTTTCACCAATTAAAAAGGTTAATTTTAAGGTGTCTCAGGCCAGAATTGGACAAACCACTGACTACGACAAACTGACCATGGAGGTATGGACAGACGGAAGTGTTACTCCAGAAGATGCGGTAGCCTATGCTGCAAAAATATTAAAGGAACAGGTAAGTGTCTTTATCAATTTTGATGAAACTGAAGAACCAGAAGAGGAGCCCAAAGGGCCTCCTTATATGGATAAACTTAAAGATCTTAACAAGAGAATTGATGAACTTGAGTTTTCTGTGCGTTCTGCCAACTGTTTAAAGAATGCAAACATTCATTATATTGGCGAACTTGTTCAAAAGACCGAACAAGAAATGTTAAAAACCAAGAACTTTGGAAGAAAGTCACTGGAAGAGATTTTACGAATACTTGATTCAATGGGTCTTACTCTTGGTATGAAACTGGAAGGTTGGACGCCTCCTGAGACTGATGAAGATAAGGAAGGTGCTAAATAATGAGACATAGAAGACAGGCAAAATATTTTGGTAGAAAATCTGCACATAGAAAGGCCATGTTCAGGAATATGGTGACTTCTTTTTTTGAGCATGGCAGGATAAAAACAACCTTGCCAAGGGCCAAAGAGCTGAGGCGTTGGGCCGAAAGGTTGATTACTTTGGCAAAGGATGGGAGTTTACATGCTAGAAGGCAGGCCCTTGAAGTAATAGTTGATAAAGGGGTTGTGGCAAAACTCTTCAATGAGATTGCTGAAGAGATGAGAGGGAGAAATGGTGGCTATACCCGCATAGTTAGGATTGGTCCAAGGCGTGGGGATGCTGCCATGATGTGTTATATCGAGTTAGTTAGTGAAAGTCTTAAAAAAGAGGCTCCATCAAAACCTAAGGCAGAGGAAGAAGAGGCAGTGGCCCCAACAGTAATTCCTGAGGCAAAAGAAGAAAGTAAAGAAGAGGTAAAAGAGGAAGAGGTTAAAGAAAAGGCAAGGGATGAAGCTGCTGAGAAAGGGGTCGAACCTGAAGCAGAAGATTCTCATGTTGAAGAACATGAATCCAAAGAAGAACCCCAGGATGATGTTGAAGAAAAAGTAGAAAAAGAGAAGGCGGAAGAGGAACAAGAGGAAAAAGCATCTCAGGATGAAAAGGCCGCTTTAAGTACTCTTGAAGAGGTAAAATCTGAAAATAAAGCATCTCAAGAATCTGAAAATAAAAAGGAATAAAATTTTAATTGACATAGTTAAATAGCTATTCTAAAATTTAAGAGAATTTTAGCAATTGGCCATGACAGCCCTTCCATCAATTAGGTGGAAGGGCTTTTTTATTTGAAAAAATGGTGGTTGGGGTTGTTGGAGAATGGTTTTAGCCCCTGTAAAGTACAGGGGTTTTTTTATTTCTAAAAAATTAGTCAGAATGGAATTTCCTCAATATCCTTTTTGGATTCCTTAAGCTCATTTAGGGTCTTATTGTAAAAATTAATAACTTCTCTTCTACTAATCATGCCGAGAAATTCCCTCGGATCATCATCTGATACTACAGGAAGCATATCTATATTTCTAACGGTAAATTTTCTTAAAACAGTATTTATGTCCTCAGAAGGATGAGTGGTAATTACATCTTTTCTGGCAATGTCCTTCATGATAACTAGGTCTCCAAGCTCAGTGTCAAAAATAAAGTTTCTAATATCATTAATTGAAAAAATTCCAGAGAGTTTTCCATTTGCATCTACTACAGGAAAATAGTGTTGTTCCGTGGCTTTAAAAAATCTGCAAAATTGTGAAAAGGTCATATCTTCTGGGATAACTGAATAGACCTTTGAAGGATTAAATATTTCTGAAACCTTGATTCCCTCAAGTATGTCGTTAAGAAAATCACCCTTGTGCACAGGACTGTCAATTTTGCTCTTTACCTGGGCTCTATAGAGATTCCATTTACGTGATAGGAAATAGCTAAGGGAACATACCATCATACTTGGTAAAAGTAAGTGATAGGAACTAGTTATCTCACTCACCACAATTACTGCCGTTATGGGTATATTTGAACTTCCTGCCAGAAAACCAGCCATACCCACTATGATAAAGGGTGAGGAAGATGGAACAACTGAAGGCATAAGTTCGTGGAAAAAAAGACCTACTGCACCACCAATAGAGCCCCCTATTACAACCGATGGTCCAAAAACACCTCCACTTCCTCCTGAGCCGATTGAAAAGGTTGTAGCAAGTATCTTTCCAAGGGCGACAGCAAGAAAGAGCCCAAGGGACACCTTGTTGTATAAGCCTTGTTGAATAAAACCATAACTAAAACCAAGGACTTGAGGAAGAAAAAGTCCCAGAGTGCCAGTTAAAATGCCCCCTATGGCAGGTTTAATCCAAAGAGGAAGGTTTACCTTGTGTTGAAAATAGTCGTGAAATCCCCAGAAAAGGTTTACGAAAATGGCTATACCAATTACAAGGCACAGGGCCAAAACTGCATAGGGTCCAAGGGCCAACACATTTGAAAATCTATAGTCCTCTGCCCTAAAAAGGGAACCCCACCCATAAACTGTGCAAAAAAGTGAATATGCAGTTGTTGATGCAATGGCAGTAGGGATTATAACATCTGCCTCGAATTCAGGATCCTTATAAAGTATTTCTGAGGCAAAAAGAGCACCGGTCAAAGGGGCCCTAAATATGCTCCCAATCCCTGCGCCAAGCCCAGCCGCCATTAGTATTCTCATTTCTCTAGGTGTTACATTGAGTTTTTGGGCTAGAAGTGAACCAAGTCCTGCACCAATTTGGCAAATAGGCCCTTCACTTCCACCTGAGCCTCCTGTCCCAAGGGTAAGAAAGGACGCAATCATTTTCACAAAAGGGACCTTTGGATTCACTAGACCATTTTTTTTATGATATGCTTCAATGGCAGCGTCTGTTCCATGACCTTGAGCCTCTGGGCAAAAGGCCCAAACAAGAAGTCCGCTCAAAATTCCGCCAATAGCAGGTATTAGCCATAAAAGCCATCTTCTCAATTCGTGGGTTTCATGATGGAATAGAGGAGGGTCTCCGGCTGGATGAAGAGGTTTATAACCACAAAGATAATCAAGAAAGAAAAAATGTCCGAAATTACAAAGAAAATAGAAAATTATAGACCCTATCCCAGCAAGAAGTCCTACTAATACACACATTGCCAGCCATTTGCCTGCCCTTCTTGCTGGAGTATGAATTTTAAGAGAAGTTGTAAGCTGAGCCATGGTGAAATAAATACAAGGTTTTTTTGATTTTATAAATAGATTTTTGTAATAAACACGACTTAAAGACGATTTATGTCCAAGTTTATTTTTTACTCCATTGACAAGGTTTTTTTGGGGGAATATGCTTACTATCCACCTAAAAATCTAGCTCTGAGGTAGAGTCACATGGAAAAGTTGCCAGGTAAACAGATGGTTGTAGAGGCCCTCAAAAGAGAGGGTGTTGATGTAGTTTTTGGTTTTCCAGGTGGCGCCATCATTGACGTGTACGATGCCATGGAAAAAGACGGTAATATAAAACACGTTCTTGTGCGTCACGAACAGGGTGCAGCCCATGCTGCCGATGGCTATGCCAGGGCCACAGGAAAGGTAGGCGTCTGTATTGCCACCTCTGGTCCAGGGGCCACCAATACAGTTACTGGAATTGCCACAGCGTATATGGATTCAATTCCTATAGTAGTATTTACAGGGCAGGTTCCTACTTCCCTTATTGGAAATGATGCATTCCAGGAAGTTGATATCGTTGGTATTACTCGCCCATGTACTAAACACAATTACCTTGTTAAGGACGTAAAAAAGCTTCCAAGGATTTTAAAGGAGGCCTTTTATATCGCCCGTTCAGGAAGGCCTGGACCTGTTCTTATTGATTTGCCAAAAGATGTTCAAAATCAGGTGGCCGAATTTGATTATCCAGATAAGATCAAGTTGCGCTCCTACAATCCGGTAGTTGAACCTCATACCAGGCAAATTGAGAGGGCCTTCAAGCTTATCGAGAAGTCCAAACAGCCAATCATTTATGTTGGTGGTGGTGTTATAATCTCAAATGCCCACAAGGAATTGAGAAAACTTGCCGAGTCTATTTATGCTCCAGTAACAATGACACTTATGGGTCTTGGCGCCTTTCCTGGAACCCATGAGCAAAGCCTTGGTATGTTGGGAATGCACGGCACTTATTGCGCCAATATGACCATGGCTAATACAGACCTTATCATTGCTGTGGGTGCAAGGTTCGATGACAGGGTGACAGGAAAGATCGAGGCCTTTGCCCCAAATGCAAAGATTATTCATATAGACATTGATCCCACATCCATCCAGAAGAATGTTAAGGTGGATGTGCCAATTGTTGGTGACTGTAAACGTGCCTTAAAGAAACTCGTAAAGGTTATAGAGGAAGATGGCAGGCCAAAAGAGGTATGGCAAGAAAGATTTCAGCCCTGGTGGGATCAGATAAGGGCCTGGGCCAAAAGGCATCCACTCACATATAAAAAAGAACCCGGTGTCATCAAACCTCAATATGTAATTGAAAAGCTTTATGAGCTTACCAAGGGAAAGGCTATAATTACTACAGAGGTAGGCCAAAATCAGATGTGGACAGCTCAATTTTATAAATTTGATGAGCCTCGTACACTTTTGACTTCAGGTGGCCTTGGAACCATGGGGTATGGTTTTCCTGCAGCTATAGGTGCGCAAATGGCGTTTCCTGACAAGCTAGTGGTTGATGTAGCTGGAGACGGCAGTATCCAGATGAATATACAGGAGATGGCCACTGCCATGGAGCAAAGGCTTCCTGTCAAGATAGTGATACTTAATAACCAGTTCCTTGGAATGGTTCGCCAGTGGCAAGAGCTTTTCTATGACAGGCGTTATGCAGCCACCGAGTTTACTGTGACACCGGATTTTGTGAAACTTGCAGAGGCCTACGGTGCCAAGGGATTCAGGGCCACCAAGCCCGAGGAGGTGGAAGAGACCTTGAAGAAGGGTCTTGAGGCAGAAGGCCTAACCATTATGGAATTTGCCATTGCCAGGGAAGAAGGTGTCTTTCCAATGGTTCCTGCAGGAAAGGCTACTACTGAGATGCTACTCGTCTAGGAAAAAAGAAAATTTGAGTCAGGAGTATTGACCCATGAAACATACCCTATCAGTATTGGTTGAAAATGAACCAGGCGCTCTTTCGAGAATTACCGGGCTTTTTAGTGGCCGCGGGTTCAATATAGAGAGCCTGTGTGTTGCCCCCACTATGGATCATACCATGTCGCATCTTACCCTTGTGACAACCGGGGATGAGTTCATAATCGAACAGATTATTAAGCAACTGAACAGGCTTATCGACGTTTACAAGGTGGTTGACATAAGTGAAGGAGAGTTCGTAGAGCGCGAAATGGCCTTGATAAAGGTCAAGGCCGAGGATGAGACCAGGGCAGAGGTCTTAAGAATGTGTGATATCTTTAGATGCAAGGTAGTAGATGTGAGTCCAAAGACCTATACCATTGAAGTTACAGGTCCCAAGTCGAAGTTAAAGGCAGTAATAGAACTCTTAAGGCCCATTGGCATTAAAGAGATTACCAGAACCGGGACTATTGCCATGCAAAGGGAGAAAAAGAGCCTGTAAAAGGAGCTGAAAGATGAAGATCTATTATGATAAGGATGTAAAAAAGGGTGTCCTTGACGGAAAGACCATAGCGGTTATTGGCTATGGAAGCCAGGGCCATGCCCATGCCCAAAATCTTAGGGACAGTGGTCTTAACGTGGTGGTGGGCCAAAGGCCCGGCTCGGTAAACTATGATTTGGCTGTAAAACATGGTTTTGAGCCTGTTTCTGCCGCAGAGGCAGCAGAAAGGGCAGATATCATAATGGTGCTGGTGCCAGATCATGTCCAGGCAGACCTTTACAAAGAGGCAATTGAGCCAAATCTAAAGCCAGGGAACATGCTTCTTTTCTCGCACGGCTTTAATATCCACTTTGGTCAGATTGTTGCCCCAAAGGATGTGGATGTTGCCATGGTTGCCCCAAAGGGCCCGGGGCACCTTGTGAGAAGGGAATATGAAATAGGGCGGGGTGTTCCCTGCCTTGTGGCAGTTGAGCAGGATGCCTCGGGCAGCGCCCTTGATCTTGCCCTTGGCTATGCTCAAGGCATAGGTGGAACGCGGGCTGGTGTCATCGAAACTACATTTAAAGAAGAGACTGAAACCGACCTTTTTGGTGAGCAGTGTGTCCTTTGTGGCGGAGTAAGTGAGCTTATTAAGGCAGGTTTTGAGACCCTGGTTGAGGCAGGCTATCAGCCAGAGATTGCCTATTTTGAGTGCTGCCATGAGCTGAAACTGATAGTTGACCTCATCTATGAAGGTGGTCTGTCCCGTATGCGTTATTCCATAAGTGATACTGCCGAATATGGAGACCTTACCAGGGGAAAGAGAGTCATTACTGAAGAGACTAGAAAAGAGATGAAGCGTATCCTCGAAGAGATACAATCAGGGAGCTTTGCCAAAGAATGGCTTCTTGAAAATAGGGTAAATCGTCCTGTTTTTAATGCCTTGAGGCGCAGAGAGCGTGAACATCAGCTTGAAGAAGTTGGCGCTCGTTTAAGGGATATGATGAGCTGGCTTAAAGACTAAATATGAAATCACCTCAAGTGCCTGTGGCCAAGGAGGGTATCCCGTTCATCGGGTTATCAGCCTTGGCTACGGTTATTTTGGCACTTTTAGACCTCAAAATTCCGTCGCTCCTTTTTCTTTTAATAACTGCATTTGTCCTGTACTTTTTTAGAGACCCTGATCGGATAATCCCGACTAAAAAGAATTTGGTGGTTTCACCTGCAGATGGCAAAGTTATTTCCATTGAAAAGGCTGACGATCCCTTTTTTGAAAATGGTGATACCGTCAGGGTGAGTATCTTTATGAATATTTTTAATTGCCATGTAAACAGAGCTCCAATTTCTGGTGAGGTAATAGATTTAAAGTATAAACCTGGCCGTTTTTTAAGCGCAGACAAACCGAAGGCAGCCTTGGAAAATGAACGTCTTGCCCTTTTTTTAAGGGATGATTTTGGAAGAAAGTTGATTGTCGTTCAGGTGGCTGGATTAATTGCTAGAAGAATAGTCTGTTTTGCAGAAAAAGGTGATAGACTCAGTCGGGGAGAACGCTTTGGAATGATACGTTTTGGTTCAAGGCTTGATGTCTATCTCCCCAAAGATGCCCATATACTGGTAAATAGAGGGGAAAAAGTCTTTTCTGGTCAAAGTGTAATTGCATCTTTTAGTGATATAAATGAGGCTTAAAAAAGAAAAAGACAAGATGAAGGTTAGGAAAAAAGGGGCATATATCCTCCCAAATTTATTGACCTCGTTTAGCCTTTTTTCTGGCTTTTATGCCCTTATTTCTGCCATTGATGGGAAATTTTTCCCATCCGCATGTGCCATTTTAATTGCAGGGATTTTTGATGGCCTTGATGGCAGGGTGGCCAGGATAACTGGAACAACCAGCAAATTTGGAATCGAATATGATTCCTTGGCAGACCTTGTGGCCTTTGGGGTTGCACCTGGTGTTTTAGCTTTTACCTGGGCCTTAAGGGGGTTTGGGCGTTTAGGTTGGCTTGCTGCCTTTTTATATGTTGCAACTACAGCCCTAAGGCTTGCTAGATTTAATACCCTTGGTTCTCAGGGGCCTGGTTCTAAACGCTTTTTTGTTGGTCTGCCTTGTCCATCTGCCGCAGCAATGGTGGCAACCTCTGTTTTAATTTGCAAACATTTTGGAATTGTTGGCCCTATAAATCATTACAGTGTTCTTATAATGGTCTATGCCCTTTCTTTTTTAATGATTAGTAATGTTCGCTATTATAGTTTTAAGGATATGGATTGGTTAAATAGACACCCCTTTAGGGGGCTAGTGGCAGTCCTTTTAACTATTGTAATTATTGCCATAGAGCCTAAGGTGACCCTTTTTGTGTTCTTTATGCTTTATTGTATTTCCGGCCCTTTGTTTTTTCCTGTTACATATCTTAGGATAAAAAAAGAACATCCTGAAAAATTAGAAGAAAATAGGTAGTTATCTGTTTGAGATGGTGCCCCCGGCACGATTCGAACGTGCGACACCAGGATTAGGAATCCTGTGCTCTATCCCCTGAGCTACGGGGGCAATTTCAAGATGGGCAACTGTTACCACAAAAGGGCTTTAAATGTCAAGAAGCCCTTTTGTGGTTAAAGGCCAACCTTTTTTAGCTCTGACACTATCTTCTTTTGTTCTGAAGTGAGCTTTTTGGGTACATCTATCAACACTTTTACAAAAAGGTCACCTTGACCGCCAGACATCTTCGGCAGGCCCTTTCCACGAAGTCTCATTTTTTGTCCACACTTAATCCCAGCTGGAACCTTCAGCTTGAGCATTGATCCATCAAGGCCGGGTACGTCCACTTTTGTCCCAAGACACGCATCAGAAAAAGAAATGTATTTGTCATAGACAATATTTCCATCACTGTCATAGTAAAATCCAGGAGGTAGTGAAATATTTATTCTAAGATATAGATCTCCTCGACCTCCTGGGCCTTGAGTGCCTTTTCCAGGAATACGAATCTTTTTTCCATTTTCAATACCTTTTGGTATGGTCACGGATATCTTTTCCTGAAATCCTCCTGTTTGTATTGAAATAACCTTTTTATCTCCATTTATAACCTCTTGAGGAGTTACATGAATGTCAAAAATTACATCTTGTCCCTTTGGTTGAGGCTGTTGATACATGAAGTCTTCTTGTGCACTACCAAATCCACCACGAGATGTTCTTGTGCTGGTGGAAAAAAGGTCATCAAAAATGCTACTGAAACCTCCCCCACCTCCGGTCTTAAAGATTATTCGGGTAAATCCGTCTCCACCAATACCAAGGTCCTGAAAAATACTTGAAAAATCGAAGTCCCTAAAGATATCTTCCTGGCTAAAATGTCTATGAAATTCCTGAGAGCCAAAGGCATCATATTGCTTTCTTTTCTCAGGGTCGCTTAAAACTGCATATGCTTCATTTATCTCTTTAAATCTTTCTTCAGCCTCTTTGTTGCCCTTATTTTTATCAGGATGATATTTTATGGCCAGTTTCCTAAAGGCCTTTTTTATTTCTTCTTGAGTAGCATTTTTAGAAACACCCAAAATTTTATAATAGTCTTTTCCCTGTGTCATAATCCTTTCCTCATTATTTGTCTTATAAGGATTTTTATGGATAATAGGTAAAATCCATATTAAACACTAAGGGCTTCAGAAAGAAAGTCAAGGAATGGTATTTTAGGTGAAAATTTGTCTATTTGAGCCATCTTCTCCGTCAAATATTAATGAAATTAGAAATGGATTAAGGCTCCTTAGGAAAGGACTTTCAAACATTGATAATTTGGAATTAAGGGCCTTTTCATCGGTTTCTTTATCCAATGACAAACTTTCATATCTTGCCTCAAATGACAGCAAAAAGGCCCTTTCCTTCAAAAGGGCAGTTAAGGGCAACTGGGATTTTATGCTTTTTACTCGTGGAGGCTATGGTATTTTAAGGTGGCTTTCTTTAATTCACTGGGAGGAACTTTCTCCTTTTTTAAAGGATAAAATCTTTATTGGTTTTAGTGATGCCACATTCTTGGCAAATACCTTAGTCAAATTTGGCGGACGTTTTTTGCATGCCCCAATGTTAAATACCCTTTCTTATTCCAATAAAAAGACCCAGAAAGCATTTTTTTCATTCTTTAAAAAAAAGAAGCTTGAAATTATACCTGGAAGGGTCCTTGTCAAAGGAGACATAACCGGAACCTTAATTGGTGGAAATCTAACATGTCTTTCACATTTAATCGGTACAGATTTTGAGCCTGACTGGAAAGGAAAAATTCTTTTTCTGGAAGATTGTAATGAGGCAATTTATAGATTGGATAGGCTTTTTACCCATCTTTTTTATGCCAAAGTCTTCAATAAAGTAAGTGCCGTTGTTCTTGGTAATTTTTTGTTGCCAAAAGGAGAAGATAAGGCGCATCTATTTTGCCTTTTAAAGGATCGGTTTGGAGCACTTAAAAAACCAGTCCTATATGATCTTCCTTGCGGCCACGGAGATAAAAATATTCCCCTTCTTTTTGGAGAAAGATATCAGGTTTCAACTTCTTCTTCTAGCCTAATACCTATTAGCCAGAATCACTAATTCGGAAATTAAGAAGGTGCCCGGTTTAAAATTTCTTTTCTGAAAAGTTTTCTAAGTGCAAGTATCTTTAAATTATTTTCCAGGGCCTCTAAAAGAGAAAATGCCTCAAAAAGGTCCTTTCCCCAGGAAACAGCTCCATGTGCCTTAAGAATGAAAGTATTTTGTTTTGTTGCAATTTTTCCCGCTTCTTTCGCAAGCTCTTCTGAACCCGGCTTAAAACTGGGAACCATCTCAATCTTTCCATTAAATAACATCTTCCCCTCGGCAAGATCTGAAACATCGATTTCTTTTTCATTTTCAAGGCTTGCAGCTACAGCGTAAGGGCCATGGACATGGATTACTGCACGGGCACTTGGGCAATTTTTGTATATTTCAAGGTGCATTTTTGTCTCAGAAGAAGGTTCCCCAACTCCGTCAATAATTTTTCCTTTTTTATCAATGACAATTAAATCTCTGTGTCTCAAAAAGCCCTTGTGGACACCGGATACAGTGATAATGATTTTGTCATTTTCAAAAACTTGGCTAATGTTTCCGTCAAAACCCGAAATCAATCCTCTTTTATATAAGATTGATCCAACCTTAATTATTTCTTGTTTTCCCTTTTTTAACATAGACTTACTACCACCTTGACAATCTTTATTTTATGAATTAAGGAACAATTTTTAAGAGGCTAAGTTTTTTTCTGTTTTCTTATTTAGGGAGTACAAAAAAATGGAGGGATTTGCCATGAAAAAATTAGTGGGGTTTTTGTTGTTTTTCTGTTTGGTTTTCCCTGCAGCGGTATTTGCGGGAGGTTATGCTTCTCCGAGTACTGATCAGCTTTTAAAGAAGATAGAGGAGTTAAGCAGGGAATTAGCTCAAGTCAAAAAGGAACTTAATGAGGTTAAAAGTAAAGGGACAAATGCTGCACTTCAAAGGGAGTTGGAGGCACTAAAGGCACAGCAAGAAGATACTGCTGACAATGTAGATGATCTTTCAGATCAAATGGAAGATCTCATGACCAATGGTGTTGGCCGGTTCCAAGTATTTGGCGATTACCGTTTTCGTCTGGATTCTACAAGGGGGCATTCAAGGGCATATTACCATCCTATGGATCTAATGGCCTGGAAGCTAGGAGGCATGCAAGGTCCACCACCAAAGAGGAGAGCCGATGATTTCAGGAATTCCACTATTTACACCAACAGGCTACGCTTAGGTGTTAAGGTCAAGGCTACTGAAAATGTTACCTTTAAGGGACGTCTTACCATGTATAAAATTTGGGGAATGGAAAGTGCTGCTAAAACAGCCTATCCATTTGGCATGAATGGCTTTATGTGGGATCCAAATATAAGCCGTCGTCCAAATGATAATACCTTAAGGGTAGAAATGGCTTATGTGAATTGGACAAATATAATGGATCTTCCAATCTGGATTTCAGTTGGTAGGCGTCCAACAGTTGACGGTCCACCAGCCCAGTTACGCTATAATTACGATAGCAGATATGCCACACCAGTAGCCTTGGGTGTTGACTGGACCTTTGATGGGGCCACTTTAGGTTATATGTACACAAATCCATGGCCAGGAAAGATTCGTATATGCTATGGTCGTGGTTATGAAGCTGGCTTTAATTCAAATGACAACCCAACCGGAGTGCTAGATGATACTGATCTGTACGGTTTCAGTTGGGATATTATAAATGATACAGAAAATCATAGGTTTGCTAACTTGCAGTTTTTCAGGGCAGCTGATATCCCAGACATGATGGAAGGAATAAGTATTTCTGGAAATACTATAGGATTTACCCCCGCTCTTTCGGACCTGATGGCAGGCAATCTACCTAGTGCGCCTTTTAACAGAGTAGATGCAACAGCAGACTTAGGCGACATTTATCATGCTAGTTTTGTTTATATGGATCAATTCCGTGGGGTAGATTGGTTTATCAGTGCTGGATTAAGTCGAACTGATGACAGAGGAAGGAATGCATTTGGATATGGTCTATTGACTGATCCAGGAGAACCAAAGAATAATCATTGGGGCTGGGCTGTATATGCTGGATTGAGAATTCCTGTAGAGATGCTAAGAAGCAAAATCGGATTTGAGTATAACTTTGGGTCCAGATATTGGATTACTTTCACACCTGCTGCTGATGATCTCTATTCTAGCAAGCTTGCTACCCGTGGTCATGTTGGAGAAGTTTATTGGATCTGGGATGTTCCGGCTGGTGACGCTATCTCTAAATATGCAAAGGTATTCATGAGGGTGGGTTATCAATATTACTGGTTTAACTACACTGGAAGTGGCAGCTGGATGGGTAAACCTTGGGATCCAAGTGACGTAGGCGATGATCCTAATAAGGCTCAGTTCTTCCCACCAGTTGACAAAATGGATAACATTTACGCCACATTTGAAGTGTATTTCTAAGATTTTTATATAAAAGATGGTCTTTCAAAGGAAGGAGGGGGCTTGACCACCTCCTTCCTTTTTTTATTTTAAAGATAATTAAAAATCGACAACAAAGGAGTTAAAAATATGCCAATATATGAATTTCAGTGTAAGAGCTGTGAGTATTGTTTTGAATTGTTGCTAATGAGTAAAGAAGAAATAGAAGATGTAAGATGTCCAAAGTGTGCAAGTCCGGATGTTGGGAAATTAATGAGTGCGGCAAATATCTCTACAGGAAGTGTTTCTACCTCAAGTTCCAGCACTTCTCATAGTGGCAATGGATCACAGGTGGTAACTCATTCATGTTCGTCTGGAAGCTGTACCCAGTTTAACTTGCCAGGGCATACAAAAGGTTAATCAGCGATTTTTGGTCTGTTTCCAATACCTTAGGACCCTTTTTATATAATTTATTGTCTCTGGGTAGGGTGGGATGCCACCAAATTTTTTTACAGTGCCAGGGCCAGCATTATAGGCGGCAAGAGCACTTAATAGGTCGCCATTGTAGGTTTTTAAGAGCCAGCTAAGATACTTGGTACCTCCGCGAATATTTTCTTCCGGGTCAAAGGGATTTGAGATCGAAAGTTCATTGGCTGTTTCTGGCATTAGCTGCATAAGGCCCAATGCACCTTTGGGCGATATTGCAAAGGGGTTTCCGCCTGATTCGGCCATAATTATAGCCTTAATTAGATCAGGATCAATTTGAATATTCCTGGCAATTTGATCAATTGCCTTTTTGATTTCTAGATCTGAACCTATGTTTTTTTTCTCTTTACTTTTTCCCTTGCCCTTTATGATAATTTTTTCCTTTGAAATTTGAAGCTTAGTAAAGGCAGAGCTTGTTGGGCAATTGGTAAAATGCCAGACACCATTTGAATCCACATAACTATAAATCTCACCACAAATTCCAAAGTTAGCTAACAAAAATAAGGAAATAAAAGGCAGGATAAGTGTAACCGAAATACTCAATCCTGCCCTTTTACCCAGTAATATACTTGGATTTATAAAATAAAAATTCTTTTTCCTCATCAATTAATTTTTCGGAATTTTTTTCCAATCGGATAAAAATTTTTCAAGTCCTATATCGGTGAGAGGATGTTTGGCCAACTGGCTAATTACCTTAAAGGGAATAGTCGCAATATCCGCTCCAAGACGCGCTGCCTCTAATACATGTATTGGGTTTCTTATACTTGCCACTATTACTTCTGTATTAAATCCATAATTGTCATAGATTTGAACAATATCGGCAATAAGATCCATTCCTTCCTGAGAAATGTCGTCAAGTCTTCCAACAAAAGGACTTACAAATGTAGCTCCAGCCTTTGCTGCCATAAGTGCCTGTAAAGGTGAAAAGACAAGGGTTACATTGGTCCTTATACCTAGTTCTCCTAGTCTTTTTGTAGCCTTTAGACCTTCTGTTGTCATGGGTATTTTAATGACAATATTTTCTGCTATTTCAGAAAGTTTTTTGGCCTCTTCTATCATACCTTCTGCATCAAGGCTTATGACTTCAGCACTTACTGGCCCTTTAACAATATTACATATTTCCTTTATCCGTGTTTCAAAGTCACAGTTTTCCTTGGCAATTAGAGATGGATTAGTAGTAACTCCATCTACCATGCCCATTTCTGCTGCCTTTTGGATTTCTTCAAGGTTTGCAGTATCAATAAAAAATTTCATTTTCCACTCCTTTCCTTATTGAGAATTTTCTAACATTAATACTATAACTAGACGATAATAAATTTAGGATGTGTGTTTAACAACACTTTTTCAATGCACATTTGTGAAGGTGTGGGAAAAAAGTCAATAGCAAAGCTCACTTGAAATCAAGAGAATAGTGCACATGGAGATAACTGAACTCTATAAAGGAGTTACCATATTAGAAAGGGTTGCAACCCTTAAGATTACAAAGGATCATCTTGAGGCCTATGTACAAGGGCAGGTGGAGGAGTTTTTTAATGAAATTATGCAAAAGATTCCTGAGTTGTTGAAAGAGGCGGGAATAACAGTTGGCATTTGTAAACATCCTGAAATCGTTGATGGAAAGTTGGTAGTTGCGAGAGGGATACCTCCTATAAAGGGCGAAGATGGGCGAATTGAACTCGTTGCATCTTGTTTTCAAGAGGAGAATGAGACTAGAAACGGGAATGTTGATTTTAAGAGGTTAAATCAGATTAAAAATGTTTCAAAATATGAAGTAATTGCCAAAAGGATCCCACCTACCGCTGGTACCCCTGGAAAGGATATATTTGGAAATGAGATAGAACCAAGGCCTGGGGAATGGAAAACCTTTAAGCCCGGGGAACGTGTAGAAATAGTCGATGAAAATACTCTGGTAGCTACAGATTATGGTGCTATTCAAATTGAAGAAGACGGAACAATTTCAGTAAAAGATGAATGGATCATTGATGGCGATGTAGATTTTTCCACTGGTCACATCGAATTTTATGGTAGAAAACTTATCATAAAAGGGTCGGTACTTGGTGGTTTCACAGTTGAGGCCA
>JALXCD010000022.1 GCA_026991135.1 Deltaproteobacteria bacterium
GGCTATGGTTGCCCCAAGTATTGCCTTGTCTGTTTTTGAGACCCTGGAATCTCTCAAAAGATTTATTATGAGACGAAAGAATCGAGGAAGATATGATAGGAAAGAATACTTTCTAGGATGTTTTTTGGTTGAAGGGTTTTTCATTATTAATTTATTCTACTACCATGGTAGAATTATTTAGCTTCATCCTCATTTTTGGGAAGATTAAAAAAAGTTTTTGGGATAGTCAACTTTTAACACCCAGGAACGTGCCTTAGATTTTAAAATTAACAGAAAGGGAGTTTAAAGATGGCTGACTTAACAGCAATTTTATATCCAAGATGTATGATGAAAAAAAAGGTTGGCTTATTGCTTGCCCCTTTTTTTGAAGAGGTGGCTTTGCTGGTGCCCTCAAGGTCAGATATGTCAAAGGTAAAATGGGATTATCCTGAAATTCCCTTGAAAATAAAAAAGATTCTCAGTCTTCCAGTAGGTTACGATCCAGATGAGTTTTCAAAGGGAATCGAGGCCATGAAGAGGTGGGGAGAGCAAATGGGTCTTGGTGAACAAGTGACCTTTGAGACATTTTATTCAGCGCTTACTTCGAGTCAGGATGATGAAATAAAAAACGTTCTTAAGGCCATTAAGGGAAAAGATGAAAAAGATATACTAACTGCATCTAGGGCCTTTTTGTCCCTTTCCTTAGAAACGGATATAAAGGAGGATGAGCTGGAATCAGAAATGGAATCCATAGATGAAAGGGCAAGGAGGCTTTCTGAACTGGTGGAAGAGGCCTCAGAGCTTGGACAGAAAAGAAAGCAAGAAACATTTATTGAACCCCTTTCCAAGCCAAGGGAGAGGCTCAGGGCCTGGATTAGACTGGCCTTAAAGGCAAAAGATGTGTTTGATTTCTGGCCTGTTGGAGAAAGCATTGAGATAAAAGACATTCTTGATGCCTCTTATGAAAAGATTACAAGGGGAAAATTCTCAAAAGATATAACTGACTTCAGGCTTCCTGAAAAAGATAGACTTAAGGATGAGGATCTGATCTATAGGGTTAGAGGGCTTTTTTCAAAATTGCTTGATAACCTTAAAGATTATAGAGAATGTGATGAAAAGAATCCAGATAAGAAACTTATTCAAGAACTTTCAGATGAAATCAAAAGTATTCTTGTTGGCTCTGATATTGATAGTGGCCCAAGGCTTATCTTGACATATTATGAGGGTGTGAGCTGGTCAAACCTAATTGTTAATGCGCTTTTAAAGGAAAGCCCCCTTGATGAAGAAATCAAAGGGGGCTGCATTTCCCTTTTTTTAGTGTGAACTTGTAAGATATTTTGAAAATTCGTTATCTTTAGAGATAATAAGAACTGTGTTCTTATTGAATGAGTTTTCAAGGATATCAAGGCTTTTTAGAAATTCATAAAATTCAGGGTCCTTGTTATAGGCCCTTGCATAAATCCTTGCTGCTTGGGCATCTGCTTTACCCTTAATTTCCTTTGATGTCTTATACGCTTCTGAGATTATGGTCTTTAGCTTCTTTTCCTTCTCTCCTTGAATCCTTGCAGCTTCACCTGCGCCTTCTGCCCGAAATTGCTCAGCAATCCGTTTTCTTTCGGCAATCATCCGGGCATAGACTTTCTGGCGAACCTCTTCCACATAATTTATTCGTTTGAATCGAAAATCCAGTATTTCTATTCCAAGGTCTTTAGCCTTTTTGGAGGCTTGCTTTAAGACTTCCTTTGCAAGAAGCTCTCTGCCATATTTTATTGGTTCAAGCCCCTTTTCCTTATTCTCCTTAAAAAGCCCGCTCCTAACAACTTCGATTAATTTGTGGCTTGCAATAACGTTCCTTGTGCCACCATCAAGGATGTCGTCCAGCCTTGACTGGGCAATCCTTTCGTTTCTAAGCCTTTGAAAGAATAAAAGAGGGTCTGCAATACGCCATCTTGCATATGTGTCCACCCAGATAAAGCGCTTGTCCTTTGTGGGTATTTGATTTGGCTTCCCATCCCAAGCTAAAAACCTTTTGTCAAAATAGTTTGCCTCCTGAATGAAGGGAAGCTTAAAATGAAGACCGGCTTCAGTTATAGGTTTGCCAATGGGCTTCCCAAATTGGGTGATAATAACCTGCTGGGTCTCATTTACAGTGTAAAAAGCCCCGCTTATTATAAAGAGTGCCACAATTAATACTATTATTGAAATAGATGATAAAATCTTCATGGTTTATCCTTCCCGTTAAGTGAAAGAAGAGGGATTATTGATTTTAGCCTTTCATCAATGATTATTTTTTTCTTTATTTTTGGATATAGCTTTCCAACGGTTTCAAGAAATAGTCTTTTCCTTGTAACTTCAGGGGCCTCTTTATAGGCATTTAGTATCTCCTCAAAAAATAGGGCATCTCCCTTGGCCCTGTTTACCCTATCTGTGGCATAGCCCTTTGCCTCCTGAATCATCTGTAAGGCCTGGCCCTTTGCCTTTGGTATCACCCGGTTATACTCAGCCCAAGCATCATTTATCATCTTTTCCTTTTCTTGCTGGGCCTGGTTTACCTCATTAAAAGAAGGCTTTACTGGTTCAGGTGGATTGGCATCTTGAAGTACAATTTGTTCCACAACAATGCCAGTTTCATACTGGTCGCAAAGTTTTTGAAGTTTTTGCTTGACCTCATCTGCAATTTCCTGTCTTCCTATTGTGAGGACATCTGTGACAGTCTTATCTCCCACAACCTCTCTCATCACTGCCTCGTTCATATCTCTAAAGGTCTGTCGAAGATCTTTCACTTTAAAGAGGAACTTATAGGGGTTTCGGATTCGATATTGCGTTATCCATTCAACTACGGCCACGTTAAGATCCCCGGTGAGCATAAGGGATTCCTGCTCATAGCTTCTGGTGGAATATCTGGTCCTTACACCTGGGATTTCTGTCCTAAAACCAAATTCCTCCTTAAGCTGTCTCTGGATTGGAAGCTTGATAACAGTCTCAATTGGCGCTGGAAATTTAAAATGAAGCCCTGGGTGGGTTTCTCTTACAAATTTTCCAAATCTAAGGACCATGCCGACTTCCTCAGGTTCCACGGTGTACCAGCAGTTCCATAGTATTGCTCCCAGAATAAAGATTAAGACCAAAGGTAATAAGGAGCGGAACTGTCGTTTTATCTCCTGGGTATTAGGAGGAGGTATATTTGGACTTCTTATTTCCATATAATTTCCTTTCTAAAAATTTTAGAATGTATTTTACAAACACAATGAAAAGAAGTCTATTTTTTCTTTGCCCTGGGGTGTGCGGAGTCAAATATTTCCTTAAGCCTTTTCATGTCAAGATGTGTGTAGATTTGGGTTGTGGAGATACTTGCATGTCCCAAAAGCTTTTGAATAGAGCGAAGGTCTGCTCCAGACTCCAGAAGGTGGCTTGCCATGGAGTGCCGGAATACGTGGGGGGTTAATTGTGTGTGAATTGAAAGGTTAAGTCCTAGTCTTTCAGTAAGCCTTTGAACAGATCTCTGGCTTAGTCTTTTGCCCATCCTATTAAGGAAAAATGCATCTTCTTCAATCTTACGTCTTTTTAAAAGGGCCTCTCTTTCTGGCAGATAATTTAACATTGCTTTCTTGGCAGCTCTGCCAAATGGGACTATACGTTCTTTTTTTCCCTTGCCACAAACCTTTATAAACTCAGAATGGAAGTTTATATCAACAAGATTAAGTCCCACAAGCTCACTTACTCTTATCCCAGTGCCATAAAGGAGCTCTTTAATTGCCCTGTTTCTTGTTCCAAGAAAGTCATTGGACTCGTCTCTTTCAAGGACTCTTTTGGCCTCTTTCATCGTAAGACACTTTGGAAGAGGACGTGCCTTTACAGGGAAGGATACAGGTTCTGCTGGATTTTTTGTAGAAAGTCCATCCCTCACAAGAAACTTAAAAAGGCTTTTTAGACTTGAAAGTTTCCTTGAAATGCTGGTCCTTTTAAGACCTTTTTTCACAAGGTGCGAAAGCCACCTTCTCACCTCCTGGGATGAAATGTCATCTACCTCTCTGACCTTTAAAAAGGCGATGAACTCTTCAATATCCCTTTTGTAAGACGAGATGGTATTTGCGGATGCATTTTTTTCAGACGAGAGATATTCAAAAAATTCGCTGGCAACAACCTCAAGCCTTGATGGAGTCATAATTTCTTTTATCTTTTTATTCTTTCAATAATCTTTTTGGGGAAATGGGTTGACTTTTTATCCATAATACTTTGTTCTTAGAGCCTATCACAAAAGGCATCTTGAATAAATGGTGAAAAAGGACGACGTTCTAGAAAGTGAAAGGGATGCTGCCTTAGCCCTTTATTTCATTCGTGGCATTGGCCCCATTAGATTCTTGCGGCTTCTAAAAAGGTTTGGCAGCCCTCAGAGATGTTGGAAATTAAGGGACCCAGAGGCCTTGGGAGAGCTTCTTCCTGAAAGGATTGTATCAATCATCTTAAGAGGGCCAGATGTTAATGGCCTAAGCAGATTAAAAGATGATCTAGAAGAGAAGTCTATTTGGTGGCTCTATGTAAAGGATGAAGAATATCCCCAATTTCTCTTGGATATCCCAAATCCACCACCAATAATCTTCGGAATTGGAGACAAGACCCTTTTGAAAAAGGATGCCATTGCCATAGTAGGTTCCAGAAAGGCTTCCAGTTATGGCATTAGAGTTTGTGAGGAGATGGCTCTTGGGCTGGCTGAAAAGGGTCTTCTCGTTATTTCCGGTCTTGCACTAGGAATTGATTCTTCAGCCCACAGGGCTGCATTAAAGTCAGGTAAAACCCTGGCCGTAAAGGGCTGTGGAGTAGATTATGACTATCCAGTTAGAAATCATTCCCTTTTTGAGGAAATTGTAAAAAATGGTGCTGTAATTTCTGAGCTTTTGCCCGGTACACCGCCTGAACCAGGGAATTTTCCTGCTAGAAATCGTATCATAGCAGCCCTTTCAAGGGCAGTACTTGTGGTAGAGGCTGGTAAAAGGAGTGGTTCTCTGATTACGGCCTACCTTGCCGTTGAATATGGAAAGGATGTCATGGCAATTCCAGGAAGTATCCATTCCTATAATAGTAAAGGATGTCATAAGCTTATAAAAGAGGGAGCATATCTTGTGGAGTCCGTCAGGGATGTGCTTGATATTTTAAATCTTGATAATCTGCCCGAAAAGAAAAATGAAGAAGTGCATGAAAAGGAGATGGACTTTTCTCCAAATATGAAGCTTGTTATTGACAAGCTGGAGGCAGAGCCACAACATATTGATGATATTGCCAGAAGGTGTGGCCTTTCTGCATCGTTGGTTAGTTCAATCCTCCTTGAGCTTGAATTGATGGATGTAGTCATGGCCCATTCTGGTGGAAGATATAGCATTATAAAAAACTTAAACAAATAGCTAAGTGATAGAAACATATGAAAAAGGGATTGGTAATTGTTGAGTCTCCAACAAAGGTGAGAACACTTAAGCGCTATTTGGGGAATGACTACGAGATAATGGCCTCTGTAGGCCATGTTAAAGACCTTCCCCAAAAGCGCCTTGGAGTTGATAAGGAGAATGACTTTGAACCAGAATATGTGGTCATCAGGGGAAAAGGAAAGATATTAAAACAACTAAAAAGCGCAGCGTCAAAGGTTAAAGACATATACCTTGCACCCGACCCAGACAGAGAAGGAGAGGCCATAGCCTGGCATATTGCCCAGGAATTAAAAAAGGCAAAGGGAAATGGAAAAAGGTTTCATAGGGTTCTTTTTAATGAACTTACAAGAAAGGCAATAATTGAGGCCTTAAAGTCCCCTACGACCCTTAACAAGAATCGGTTTGAGTCTCAGCAAGCAAGACGCATTCTTGATAGACTGGTCGGCTATGAAATTTCACCTCTTCTCTGGGAAAAGGTCAGAAGGGGACTTTCTGCAGGCAGAGTCCAGTCTGTTGCAGTTCGTCTTATATGTGACAGGGAACGAGAGATACAAAATTTTGTTCCAGAAGAGTATTGGTCTATTACTGCAACTTTGGAAGGACGAGAACCCCCGCCTTTTGAGGCAAAGCTTTTAAAGAAAAAATCAAGAGCCATAAAGATAGAAAATGAGAAAAAGGCCAAAGAAGTCCTAGAGGCATTAAAAGGTCAGGAGTTTAGGGTTGAAAGGGTAAAAAGGGTTGAAAGGAAAAAGAATCCGTCCCCTCCCTTTATAACCAGTACGCTCCAACAGGCAGCAGCCAGACAACTTGGGTTTTCCGCCAAAAAGACCATGATGCTTGCCCAGAGGCTTTATGAAGGTGTTGACCTTGGAGAAGAAGGGCCTGTGGGGCTTATTACTTACATGAGGACTGACTCTGTTCGTATTGCAGATGAGGCAGTGAGGCAGGCAAGGGAATTCATTTCAGAGTATTATGGCGAAAGGTATCTACCCAAGAGGGCTAGGGCATTTAAAAAGGGTAAACAGGCACAAGACGCCCATGAGGCCATTAGACCAACACTTGTATCTAGAACTCCTGAAAAGATTTCAAGTTTTTTGGACAAAGATCTTTTAAGGCTTTATACGCTTATTTGGCAGAGATTTGTAGCCTGCCAAATGGCCCCGGCCATTTATGATCAGACTACCGTTGATATAAGGTCAGGTGACTTTTTGTTTAGGGCAGTGGGAAGTGTTCTTAAGTTTGAAGGCTTTATGAAGGTTTACGGGAAAAATGTCTCCTTGGATGATGAAGACAAACTCCTTCCGCCAATGAAAGAGGGAGATCTTTTGACTTTGCATAAGCTCGAACCAAAGCAGCATTTTACCCAACCACCTCCAAGATACAGTGAGGCAAGTCTTATAAAGGCTCTTGAAGAAAAAGGCATAGGCAGGCCAAGTACCTATGCCACAATCCTTTCTACTATTCAGGACAAGAACTATGTTAAGTTAGAGAATCGTAGGTTTTATCCAACTGAGCTAGGATTTTTGGTGACCGATCTACTCATCTCACACTTTCCAGAGATATTGGATACAGCTTTTACAGCAGAAATGGAGCAAGGGCTGGACAAGGTAGAAGAAGGGAAAGTTTCTTGGGTTGAGTTACTGAGAAAGTTTTATGACACCTTTTCAAAAAGGCTTGATTCTGCCAAGGAAAATATGGAGTCAGTGAAAAGAAATGGTGTGGCCACAGATATAAAGTGTGGGAAGTGTGGTGCTAATATGGTCATTAAATATGGTAGGACAGGGGAGTTTTTGGCCTGTTCAGCCTTTCCAAGTTGCAAAAATACCATGAATTTTAAAAGGGACGAAGATGGTACCATTATACCCCTAAAGGATGAGCCTGAACCCACAGATTTTAAGTGTGAAAAATGTGGTTCAAAGATGGTGAAGAAGCGGGGGAAATTTGGGGAGTTTTTGGCCTGTTCAGCCTTTCCAGAATGTAAAAATACAATGCCCATTCCAACTGGTGTTTCCTGCCCAAGGGAAGGATGTGACGGTGAAATAGTCCAGAAATCCTCAAGGCGTGGCAAGGTGTTTTTTGGTTGTAGTAATTTTCCAAAGTGTGATTTTGCAACATGGGATAGGCCAATTTCTGAAAAGTGTCCAATTTGTAATTCTCCGTATCTTTTGGAAAAGGTTAAAGGTGATGAAATCCAATATGTGTGCCCTAGAAAGGGTTGTGGTTATGTTCGATCTCTTAATGAGTCTAAAATTAGAGATTTGGAGAAATAAGTACATTAAAAACAATTGGTTATAAGAAATTGTGAGATTTTTTAAAAAAAGGTCTTGCGTAAATTTAAAGGGTGGGCTATATAAGCCGAACCTTGTCGAGGCAAGCGGGCTGACTGGAAAAATATTCTGGACGGCTTTGAAAAATGCCTTGACAAAAAAAATGAAATGCTTAAAATAAATATCGCTCTTTTTGAAAAGCCGATCTTTGAAAACTGAATAGCGTCTGTCAGGTTAAAAAAACAAAGAACTCAAGTTGCCGATTGTCGGCTCTATCAATTTAAACTTGAGGGTTTGATCCTGGCTCAGAATGAACGCTGGCGGCGTGCCTAACACATGCAAGTCGTACGAGAAATCCTGCCTTCGGGCGGGAGAGTAAAGTGGCGCACGGGTGAGTAACGCGTAGGTAATCTACCCCCGAGTCTGGGATAACCTCGCGAAAGCGGGGCTAATACCGGATAATATCACCAGGAGGGATCCTGTTGATCAAAGGTGGCCTCTGCTTGCAAGCTACTGCTTGGGGATGAGCCTGCGTCCCATTAGCTAGTTGGTGAGGTAATGGCTCACCAAGGCAACGATGGGTAGCGGGTCTGAGAGGATGATCCGCCACACTGGCACTGGAACACGGGCCAGACTCCTACGGGAGGCAGCAGTGAGGAATATTGGACAATGGGCGAAAGCCTGATCCAGCGACGCCGCGTGGGCGATGAAGGCCTTCGGGTCGTAAAGCCCTGTTCTGAGGGAAGAAATCAGCAAGACAACAATACGTCTTGCTGTTGACGGTACCTCAGCAGAAAGCACCGGCTAACTCCGTGCCAGCAGCCGCGGTAACACGGAGGGTGCGAGCGTTGTTCGGAATCACTGGGCGTAAAGCGGGTGTAGGCGGTCCAGCAAGTCAGGTGTGAAAGTCCACGGCTCAACCGTGGAAGTGCACCTGAAACTGCTGGACTTGAGTACCGGAGAGGGAAGTGGAATTCCTGGTGTAGGGGTGAAATCCGTAGATATCAGGAGG
>JALXCD010000023.1 GCA_026991135.1 Deltaproteobacteria bacterium
AAAAGGGCCTCCTCAACAGTTGAAAGGCCTTCTTTTCCCTTGATTTCGCCAACCTCTGTCTCAAGGCCTGCCCACTTGGGAACGTATGGATTAAGCTCAATATTTGCCAGAAGGTTTTCGTCATCTGGAAGGTGGGAGGCGTCAATGGCAATGGAGGTCAACCCTGCCTCAAAAAGGGTGGGGATTTCAACCTTTGCCTCTTCTATGTCCTCCTTTTTCTTTATGCCGTAGTGATCTGCGTGAAGGGCTACTGGAATTGTAATCCCTAGTTCATTGCAGACCTGATCCACCCTTCTTGCCAGATTCCAGTAGCTAGTGGCACAATAGGCATTTTTCCCGCCTTCAGATTTTGCAATCTCAATGATTATGGCTGCATTTGCCCTTTGTGCCGCCTTTAGTGCTCCGCGAATTATTATGTAATTTCTTGCGTTTGCCGCTATGGTCATGGCCTTGCCCTTTTTGAGCATGGCCCTATCAATTACCTTTCCACTTACGATCAATGCCTTTGAATTTGGAAAAAGCCTTTTTACATTTGGGGGACGTCCAATCTCTAGGGCCCTTTCAAAATCACCTGAATAATCTGTCATGGCCACACCTCCTTGATTTTTCGCATTTAAAAAAGAGTTTAAACATGAAATCTAATGCTTACAAGTAGCTAAAACTGAAAGAGTGCACAAAATTAAGGTAAATTTTGGGGAGACTTCTTGTTCATCTTCGTCCCCACCAAGCATTCTGGGAAGTGCATAAACATCTTTTTGGGTCTTGTTGTAAGAGACAATCTGTGTGCGCAGGCAAGGCACTAAATTACTGTTTTTCCCCAAGACAATTGTCATACCCCGCCAATTCAGGGAAATACTTGGTATATATTCCCCTTTCCCGGGTTAAAATGGCCTCGCATTTTACCAAAGCAAATCCTCCAATATAGAAATCCGACAAAAAATGTTCTTTGACGACCAGTTTATGACCACACTGCGGACATTTCACTTTGGATTTTCGCTCCAGATACTTCATCCATGCTCGTGCCGCCGCAATAACTGAATCGATGTCAAGGGGTTCTATCTCGATTCGGTGTTCCTCTAAAAATTCGTTCAACAATCTGGTATTGCCATTAAATTGAGGCATAAGCTCTGCGTAAACCACAGTAGGTGCAACCAGATTTTCCCTTCTAGCAAGGGCTGCGTAAAACTTCTCCTGAAAGCTTCTAAATTCATCCTTCAAGATGTCAAGCAAGATAGTAGTATCAACGCAGACCCTCAATTTACCTTGCCCCTTATTTCATCCAGGTATTCCATTGTGGTCTGTTTATCCTTAAATTTTCCACGCCACTTTTCCTTTATGGTTTTTATTGGATCAACAACTAAGACATAGTTATCCCCCTTTTTTTTAATGTCTACCTCGGTTCCAGGTAAGATACCCAGCTCCTTTCTTACCTTTACAGGTATTGTAATTTGATACTTGGCAGTTACTTTAGACAACCCCAACACCTCCAAGGTATACCTTTTATTGTTTAAAAGTATACCTATTAACCAGCTACTTGTCAAATTCGTAATCTTTAAGCATTTCTTAAGGTTAGACAACTTATTAAGAGCTTTTTGATTGCCTTAACGTCCATCAAGCCACCTCGGAAAATTCATACATTTTTCCCGTTTCGAAAAAAAGCCTTAAATTCATTTGCGTTATTTTGAAATTCTAGGGCCTTTCCCTTTTTCAAGAAGGACGAGGAAAGTTTTTAAACCAAAGGTGGTACATTTTTCAAGGCCATTTTGGGTGTGGTTTTTAAGGCCTTTGACAAATACGAAAAAATCACCACAACCTCTTGCATATTAAGCATCGCCCTAATCCTGGCATTTAACGGCATATTGCCAGCATTTTACCAGCAAGGCATGGCATTTTATGTCTTGTTCTTTTCCTTTAAGAACAATCCATAAGCTTTGTCTTATATCATCACCTTTGAAGAAACTACTGAAGGAGGTACTTTGGAAATGCAGAAAAAGTGGACTTAACAAATTCTCGCCTTGTCTCCCAACTTCAAGACTGGTTCTATCCTGGAAAGCTCTTCTTTCATCTGCTGTTCGGCCTGCCATAAATCATAGTTTTGTTGCATCCGAAGCCATAACCCTGGACCATTACCTACAAATTTCCCTATCCTAAGTGCCATCTTTGGGGTAATTGGTTGGGTACAAGCCAATATGCGGTGTAACTGCTGCTGGGAGATGCCAAGTCTCCTGGCTGCTTCACTTACAGATATACCCAGGCTTGGAAGTACATCTTCACGTAAAATCCCTCCTGGATGAATTGGAGCCCTTTTTAATGGACGTTTTACAACATATTCGTAATGCACCAGGGACCATTGATATTCTTACCTCAACGGTGAACTCTAACCCTGTTATAAACCTCTTTTCTGTGCCCGATCTTAAGGACAATAACAGCATCTTTTTCTACCTTAAAAATTATCCTGTAATCGCCCACCCTCAATTTTCTGTAGCCCCTTAAACTTCTCTTAAGGGGCTGGCTATATTTTAAAGGCTCTTTTAAAAGTCGTTCCTCAATTGCCCTTTTAATGCGGTCTTTTATATTTGAGGGGATATAAGGGATATCCTCTTTTTTAACATCGGGATGATAAAATATTTGGTATTGCACCACTTAATCCCAGACTTCATCATGCGATAGGGAAGATTCCAGAGAAAAGCTTTCATCACGCTTTTGAGCCACCTTGTCCCAATAAATATCCTCATATATCTCCAAGGCCTCTTTTATAAGATCACGGGCAAGAAGTGAGCGTGAAATTCCTTTTTTCCTTGAAATCTCATCAAGGGCCTCGAAAATTTCTTTATCAAGCACAACATTTAATCGTGGATTTTTTGCAGGCATGTTTTCACCTCTTTTTTAAAAAAGAGTATCACTTATGATGTACCTAGTCAATTTCCATTAAAAAACAAAAAATACTCAAGCTAAATTGAAGAAATGAGAAGGGGGCCTGATTTGCACCTTTAATCTCCATTGCAATTTTACCAGAAATCATTCTTACGATTCCCAAAAAGGGGTAAAGCAAACGAACGTTTATTTTACTTTTTTAAGCGTCTGGAAAATACAAGATTTTTTATTGAAAAAACGGTAAAAAAATCTGGTTAAAAAATCAAAGTAAGGAAATGAGCCCTTTTATTTGAGTTTTTTTACTTTTATGCCCCAAAGGTTTTCGCTACATTGTCACGTTTTTCCTTTTGCCCTAAAGCTGGTGCTTTTTCACTGTTTTAGCTGGATAAAACTTTAAGTAAGTCAATCAGGGTCACCACTTGAACGCCCCTTTCTATGGGATAGCCTTCAGTTACAGGCGAAACAATATATGCTTCTTCTATTGAAAGGTCCTTTAAGGCCTGCCAGAATCCTTTACCTGGCATTGGTGCACTAGTAGCCTTGCACTCGATGGCCACAATCCTTGTTCCCCGTTTCAAAATAAGGTCAATTTCAACGCCAGATCTTGTCCTGTAAAAGCTGTGCTGCCAGCCCGGGGTCCTTGAGATCACTGTCTCCAGGACAAACCCCTCCCAGGAGGCCCCAAAGACCGGGTGGCCAAGAAGATCGTTGTGACTGCCGATTCCAAGCAGGCAGTGAAGAAGCCCCGAATCCCTTATGTATATCTTGGGAGACTTTATGAGCCTCTTTTTTAGATTTGCGTAATAGGGGGGAAGGATGCGGAGAATAAAGGTCTCGGCAAGGATGTCCATGTAGGATTTTACCGTGTGGTGGCTCGTTCCAAGGGCCTGGCCGATCATCGATGCGTTAAGCACCTGGCCGTGAACATGGGCACACATCTGCCAGAGCCTGCGAATAGAGTTTACAGGTATGCGAAAGCCCAACTGGGGAATGTCTCGCTCTAAAAATGTGCGGACAAAGTCCTCTCTCCACTCAAGACTTGTCATATCGTCAGGAGCCAGAAAGCTCCTTGGAAATCCGCCCCTCAGCCACAGGGTGTAAAGATTTTCAGCCCCAACCTCGTCAAGCATGAACGGGGTAAGCTCAAGGTAGCTAATCCTTCCTGCAAGGCTTTCACTGCTTTGCCTTATAAGGTCCTTTGATGCAGAACCAAGGATTAGAAGCCGCCCGTTTTCCCCCTCTTCGTCAAGAATAGGTCTTAGTGCGGCAAAAAGTCCAGGTACAAGCTGTATCTCGTCAAGACAGATAAGCCTTCCCCTGTTTAGGGCAAAAAAGGCCTCTGGGTCCCTGAGCTTGTTTACGTCAGATGGCCGTTCAAGATCAAGATAAACGGCATCCTTTCTTTCTGAGATGATATGTCTTGCCAGGGTGGACTTTCCGCACTGCCTGGGGCCAAGAATCGCCACCGCTGGCATGTTCTCAAGCCTTCGAAGGATGTCCTTGGTAAGATACCTGGGAATATAAGTTTGCATATTGGAAGTATATCTTCCAATTAGCAAAGATACAAATACAAAAATTCCCCTTTTATCGGTTTTTTCGTGACAGGGTCATATTTTGCTTTTCATAAGGAATTTTCGGACGTATAATATCCGTTACAAGGTAACGAAAACGGGGAGTATTTGTGGCAAGACCAAGAAAAAGGTTTACGAAAGACGAATTCAAGCAGGCCTTAAGCTACATTGACAGGAAACTTAAGCTTGACGATAGCTGGCCAAGCGGGAACTTGGATGGGCATGAAAGGGCGTACAGGGAATTTAGAAGGGTGAGGCTTCGCCAGGACCCGGATGCCCTTCAAGGCTGGTGCGAAAGGTGGCTTAATGAAGCAGAGCGAAAGAAACTTCTGGCTGCCTTAAGGGCCAGGAAAAAACGGGAGAGGCAGGAGAAGTGCAAAAAGACAGTTTCTCTTGATGAAAGGGCCTGGCTTTACCTTTCGGGGCTTGCCAAACGTGATAATGTCACTCTTTCTGAATTTCTCATAAAAAGGCTCGAAGAAGAATACATGAATTTGATCCAAGGCAAGGAGGACAAGGTGTGAAAATAGGTTATGCCAGGGTATCCACCCTTGAACAAAACCTTGATCTTCAAAAAGATGCCCTCAAAAAGGCTGGTTGCCAAAAGATATTTTCTGACAATGCCTCTGGTGCAAAATCTGAAAGGCCTGGTCTTGAAAAGGCCCTTGATTACGTCAGGGAAGGTGACTGTCTTGTGGTTTGGAGACTTGATAGGCTTGGAAGGAGCCTTAAGCACCTTATAAGTGTCATAGATGACCTTGAAAAACGGGGAGTGGGCTTTATATCCCTCCAGGAGGGTTTTGACACCACAACAAGCGGGGGCAAGCTAATATTCCAGATCTTTGGTGCCCTTGCGGAATTTGAAAGAAACCTTATCAGGGAAAGGACAATGGCAGGCCTTAAGGCTGCAAGGGCAAGGGGGAGATGTGGAGGCAGGAAGAAAAAGCTATCACCCGAACAAGTGAAATCCATGAAAAAGATGGCAGAAGCCAACCGCCATTCCATAAAAGAGATATGCCGCACCTTTGGCATTACAAAACCAACCTTTTACGCCTACAAGGAGAGATGGAGCAATGGATAAAAGGCAACTCAATCCGAATTACAGGTACACTGTGGGCTTCTGGATAGAGGGAGGAGTCGAGATGGAGGTCGAGGCCAGGGACCCTCGTGAGGCCCTTGAGCAGGCAAGGAAGCGCTTTTCCATAGAAAAGGCCCTTGATGCTCTCGAGGTGGTGGATTTACGGGTAATGGAAAGAAAGGGCATAAGCTTGACATGAAATTATTATTCAATCTGTGCTGATGAAACAGGGTCGATTACCCGTCTTGGAATAATATGGAAATCTACGTCACCACTACATTCTGGGGGCCACTAACGCAAGATAAATTCAATGTCAAAACTGTCGATGAGAAAAAAACAACAGAGTACAAGGGCTTTTATGAGGCGGGTGAGTGGAAATTCCAGATGTATAAAGGCAACAAACTTGTCCTAGAAAGCCGAAGGGTGAAGATTTCTGGCAAAAAGACATTTTGGGGACACCAAAGATATAAAATCCTATGGGAAGGGAAAGAAATAGGCATTTTAAACAAGTCATTTTTTAATAAAGAACTTATCTTTGCAGGTAAAAGTTATCCCTTTCCATCGCTATTCAGACGATCCATAGACGACCTCAGACTCACCTTTCCCTTAAGCTCATTAATTTACCGAAGAAATGTTAAGAGTATTTGCACAGCAACAGAGCCGGTGAAAGTTATGATGGCCATTGCCATGACCATATTCGTATGGTTTACCTGGAATGCTATTCCAGCAGATTGACCTTGAAATATTGCCAAACGAAAATGGCAAGTAACTTTAATCTATTAGGTTAACTGCCTTGTGCGGACGCTTTGCATTTTGGACAACAACAAGAAAAAGGCTCATAAGGGAATTTGACCTGCCAGAGGCCCCGGAGCTTCCTGCCCGTTATAACATTGCCCCTGGAACTGATATTGCCGCTATCCGCCAGCGTCCAGAAAGCCCAAGGGAGCTTGCCATGCTTCGCTGGGGCCTCATTCCATTGCCGGCCTTTGGGAAATGTGGAAGAACCCGGATGATGAAAATGAGGTGATAGAATCCTGCACCATCATTACCACAGATGCAAACGGGCTTGTAAGGCCCCTTCATGACCGCATGCCAGTTATCCTTGAAAAACCGGACTATGAAAGGTGGCTTTCCAGGAAAACCCCAGACAGGGAACTTGTGGCACTTCTTGGCCCCACACCTTCAGACAAGATGACCGCCTGGCCGGTAAGCCTTTTGGTAAACAGCCCCACCAATGACTCGCCCGAGTGTGTAAAAAGGCTTTAAAAAAGTAGAATAAACTTTCAGTTAGCCTTTGATTCTACTGCTAAAAGGCAGCGCAACTCTTAGCCAAGGACAGGACGCTACGCATTTGACACTCCTTCTATATAAGTTTATACTTTTAAATATAAACTTAGAGCTGAATAAAGGTGAAAATAATGAAGGCTACTGCAAAGGATCTGAGATTCCATACCAAAGAACTAATCGAAACTATTAAAAGAGGTGAAGAGGTCATTATTACCTTCCGAGGAAAACCATGTGCCAAATTGATCCCTTTTGAAAATGAAAAAAAAAGGAAAGTCACCCAAAATCCATTATTTGGAATATGGAAGGACCATGAGCCATCTTCAAACGTGGATAAGTATGTAAGGAATTTGAGAAAAGGACGTTTTCAATGATCTTGGTGGATACAGATGTCCTAATCTGGTATTTGCGGGGAAATGAAAAAGCATATAGGACCATAGAACACCTCGAAGGCTTTTCAGTTTCTGTTGTCACATATATGGAACTTGTTCAGGGAATGAGAAATAAAAAAGAATTGAACTATCTTCGTCAGGCTATACAAGCCTGGAATTGTGAAATCTTATATATTACGGAAGAAATATCTGCAAAGGCCATGTTTACAGTTGAACAGCATTTTTTGAGTCACTCTTTTCAACTTGCCGACGCCCTTATTGGAGCTACAGCCATTACACATGGTCTTCCTTTGTTGACGGGCAATGATAAGCACTACAAAATAATGAAAGGGCTTATTATTAGGAGGTTTCGCCCTCGGAAATAGCTACCTTGTTGCATCCGGCTTGATTCACTGCCATTCCACTCCACTCCAGGCAGCAGGTGAGCTTTTACACGTTAGGCTATTTTTTCATCTGTTCTATTTCGGCTTTAATTTCCTCAATAGTTGGGTTACCTAATAATTTCTCTCTTTTTTTGTATAATAACCAGAACCTGTATCAAATTTTTGGGACCATTTCACATTTGATTCACAAGTCATTAAAAAAATCTGACTGTCTCTTCATTGGCTATAGGTGTTTTTCAATTAACTCCAATGCCCACTTTGCCGCTTCTGGATACTCTTTACAATCCAGCACGAATTCCTGCCCCCTGGCCACTGATTCGAGCTCAACGTGTCTGCTTGTGTTTCTCCATCTCTTTTTATTTGAATGATAGGTCAAGGGCTTTTTGTTTTCTGGGAAAAACCATTTTGGAAGCTCCCATTTAGACACTTTATCCCCTTTGGGAGATGTTAACTGAAGGTCTCTATGGTATCTTGTAAATACTCCTGCACCAGGAATGTCTATTTCTTTTTCGCCAATTAACAATTTTTGGCGAGAAACATAGATCACATTATTTGAATCGCCTTTCCTATTGAAGTGGGGATGGTAATGGGCCCACTCGAAACCTTGCGGCAGGGAATCTCCAAGGTGTAAAACCTCGGCCACTTGCAACCACCCCCAGATAACATGACATGACTTAGCTTTTTGGGCCCATACATATGAGCCATTGAGCCTTTTGACGCGACGAAATAGCCCGAAGAATAGAAAAAGATCATCCGGGCCAACCTCATTGTTCTTTAAATGACTTTGAGCCTGACCTGTTTGACCAAAAATAGGGCGCCAGCCTGGCATCCGAGGCAGGCTATCTGCCTTAAGGTCAGGGTCGATGTGAGCTCGGTAATCGGGGCGAATGCGTCCCTTTGTAAGGTCTGAAACCAGCTTTCCAATTGAGCTTCCATTATAGAAGATATTCTCGTAAGCAACTGGAGAATTCTTGTCTGGAATTGGTAACGATAACAAGCGACCATCGGGAAATATCGGGCTTGGAACACCTCCAGAAGAGGAGTCAAACCCCTTTCTGCTTAGAATTAGCTTCATTCTAGCTTCTGATT
>JALXCD010000024.1 GCA_026991135.1 Deltaproteobacteria bacterium
CAACTTGATCCTCTTTCTATCTTTCACTATTGTGGACATCCTGTTTTAAACCTGTTGAACATAAAAACTGCACTTAAAGGCCCTGTAAAATACAAGGTGGAGGACAGGGAATTTATCACCTAATACTTTTTCTAAATGGACGTCCCTGATATCTCCATATTAATCCCCACATGGAATGGGGCATCAATATTAGAAAGATGTATTTTGAGTGCAATTTCTGCCTGCAGGAATATTTCGTGGGAAATTTTAATTTTTGATAATGGTTCTACTGATAACACCAACGAATTATTAAAAAAAATAAAAAAAAGGTATCCGCAAATAAAAGACTTTAGTAATACCCAAAACCTTCTTTTTGCCAAACCAATTAATCAATTGGCAGACATGGCAATAGGAAAAAGTTTATTAATTTTAAATAATGATGTATTTCTCAAACAAGATTGTTTGAAATTAATGCTAAGGGCCCTATATTCACAGGAAAAGATTGGTGCGGTCGCGCCACAGCTTATGAACCCTGATGAAACTATTCAGCCATCATGCAGGCGTCTTCCAACATTTTTTAATATGGTAATTGACGGCCTTGGTCTTGATAGATATTTTCCTCAATTTAGCTGGAAAATGCGAGATTTTGATCATAAAAAAGAGTCCTATGTTGAGCAGCCAATGATGTCTGCCTTGCTAATAAAAAGGAGTTGTTGGGAAAATGTTGGACCGCTAGATGAAAGGTTTCCCTTATATTTTAACGATGTGGATTGGTGTAGAAGAGCCTTAAAAAAGGGCTGGTTAATTTTATTTTTTCCAAAAGCCAAGGCATTACATTTAGAGGCCTGGAGTGGAAAACGGCTTGGATTTAAACAACTAAAATACTCTGTTAGTGGGTTATATAACTATTTCATGAAACATGATATAAAATCATACTGGTCACCCAAGTATCCCTTACTCTTAGGCCTATGTGCTGGACTGTGCTCTATTTGGCTATTAAGAAAAATTTTCCATTAAACATCTTTTAAGATATGACTCGCGAAAGCCCTTTCTTCCAAGAAAAAGATTTAATCCCCTTTGAAACGTGCAATCCTCCAAAAGGACCTAATCTGATACTTTCCCCCCATCCAGACGATGAAGTCTTTGGACTAGGTGGCACATTGGCTTTAATGAAACAACAAAATATAGAAAATACTGTGATCTATGTAACAGATGGAGGCCTTGGAGGAGATCCAAGAATAAGAAAACAAGAGGCATTAAATGCACTAAAAATATTAGGTGTAAGGAACTTTGAATTTTGGAATATAATGGATAGGACTCTTTTCAATGAAAAGGAAAAACTTTTTTCAAAACTTTTATCCCTTTTTAAGACGACAAAATACGAAACTATCTTCCTACCATCTTTTCAAGAGTACCACCCTGATCATAGGGCATTAACATTTTATACCCTCGAATTCTTAAAAGAATATAATCCCTCTTTAGATATTTGGCTTTATGAAATTAATCGTATCGGAGAAGCTAATAGGATGATAGACATAACTCCTGTCGCATCTTATAAAGAAAAGGCCATAAATTGCTATAAAAGTCAACTTGCAACCTCCAATTACTTTAATATTTCGTTGGCAATAAACACCATCAGGTCACTTAGTGTAGCAAACAAAAATAATTTTTTTGTTGAAGCATTTTTTAATGGCAGAGCAGATAAGATAAAAGAAATTTATCAAGATCACATTGAGAGATACTTTCTTCAATCATTAAACAATTAAGAGACTCTGAAACAATCTTTTCTAACTCATCTTTAACAGGTGCCTAAAAAATATTTATCAATATCAACAGGTTAAAGACACAATTATAGGTCTTGGCACTACTTGGTGTTATCGAGTGTAAAATTTTACCAGTTTTTTTAATGTAGCTGCTCAACTACTATCAAAATATAATCAGTCAATTCTGTTTCCTGAGGCACACAAGTGACTCCATATACCGCATTGATTGAGGGCGTAAAACTCACATAATCACTAAAATTTTTAATAATTATCGCACTAAGATCCGGCTCTATCCTAAAAAGGCTACAGCTATTAGGGATCTTACTATAAACCTTTATTTCATATGTATGGTTAATCTCCAACTTAGCAAATACATTTGAGTACAAAATCACATTGTGGTCTTTATCAAGGTATCCCTTGTTAACACTCGCTGAAATCACTCTATCATAATAAATTGGAAGAGAATTTGAAAAAGTTAAACAGGGGGTTAAAATAATCAATAAAAAAAGTAATCCCCCAAAAGTTAACTTTTTCATACTACCATACCTCCTTCTAAAATTATTTGAAAAGTAAAATTTCGAATACTTTTCTTTAACAAAAAATTTTACAGATAGCCTTGATGGTACTTAAACAACGCCCAACCCATAAACACCCTATTTAATTATATTTAGATAATTAAAAAATTCAACTTTTGATTTAAAAATTGTTACGAGCAAGTAAATTGTCCCTGAATTAACAAAATAAACTGTCCGGTTTTATGAACATGTGCAATAGGTATTTTGAAATACTCCCCAAAAATTAGACAGTTTTTTACTTTTCTATATGCCTTCCAGGCTATAAAGCTGCCTTTAACAGCCTTGGAAAATTTATATACTTCATCTGGTGTTTTTATTATTGAGCCCCGTGAAATCTTTCCTGGTTATAAAATTTAAAATAGCTTCCTAACTTTCTTGATGCTCACTTGCAGGTATAGTGTAAAAACAAATTGTGTGAAATTTGAAATCGGGGTAGGAAAAAGGCTCTTTTCCTTGTAAGGGTTTGATAGCGAAAAAACAAACAAAAGGAGAAGTGCCTTGAAAGTAGAAGTAAGCTTGCCGGAGGTTATAGAAACTATCAATGAGATTCATAGGCAGCCAGAGAGACTTTTTGATTGGAGGGAGTTTTTCGGGATTTAAAGTCAAGAGGTCTGAAGGCTCAAGGCATCACATTGGGAATTATAGATGGTCTTGCCGGTTTAGAGAAGGTATTTAAAGAAGAGTTTCCAAGGGCAAAAGTACTACCATGTCAGGTACATGTAGCGTGCAATATATTAGCTAAGGTTACGAGAAAGCATAAGAACGAGGTAGCAGAGGATCTTCGTTCCATATTTTATGCATCGTCCAAGAAGAAGGCTTTGGAGTTTTACAAGATATTTAGACATAGATGGAAGAAGAGCTTTCCATCAGCAATATCCGGTTTGGAGAGATCGCTAGAATCTTGTTAGATATTTTTTAAATTTCCAGAAGACGAATGGATATCACTTAGGACAACAAACATAATAGAAAGGCTAAATAAGAAGTTTAAGCGTAGGACAAAATCCATGGAGATAGTGGCAGGTGAGGCAGCCTGTTATCGTCTCCTGCCTTTATAAGTCTGAGAATGGAATTGCATTTGAGATCAAACCCAGTAGGAAAAGTCCAAAATAATCTACCTGGTTTGAGAAATATTGTCCAAACTAATTTCACACAAAAAAGTTGATAGTACTTATTTGACTCAAGATACCTTTTATGGGTATAAGTTAAAAAACATTGAATTTAATGCACCTTTTTTAGAGGTCTCAATAAAGTATATTCAATCAAGAGCAAAAATGAAACCAAAAGAAATCATATTGGAAGTTACTAATTTTTGTAATTTAAACTGTAAATTTTGCCATATCCATGGGAACCAAAGCTCTTTTTCGAGACCAAAGGGTAAAATGGAACCAAAAATTTGGAAAAAGGTCCTGGCTGAAATCTCTAAGTGGGATACTTCAGTTACACTTGTAACCCATGGTGCTGGGGAACCACTACTTTATCCTCACTTTAAGGAATTATTGGAAGAAGCATCAAGCTATCCAAATATCACTGTAGGATTCATGACCAATGCAATGTTACTTACAAAAGAAGTCTCAGATTTTTTGCTCGATATAGAACTTGATTGGATTGCCTTTAGCATTGATGGCATAGATCCTTCTACTCACGATTCTATAAGAAAAGGAGCAGAACTTAAAAAGATAGAAAAAAATGTTTTTTATCTAATCAACAAAAAAATGCTAAAAAATAAAGAAAGACCTCAATTAAACTTTAATATGGTCATGTATCCTAATATTAAAGGCCAAAAGGAGGAATATTTAAAGAAGTGGCTTCCAGTTTCAAATAGAATTACCTTTTCTCAGTTTAGACCCATAGGAAGTAAACTTTTATGGCAAAAGGATATCAATTCCATAAAGTTCATCCCATGTCCTCATCTTTTTAACCAGGCAGTAATTTCATGGGATGGAAGTCTTGCCCTATGTTGTGAGGATATCGAAGTAAAGGTGTCACCTGGCTCTATTTTAGAATCTTCACTTGAGGATATTTTTACCAATTCGGATACTTATAAAGAATACAGAAAATATCACCAGAAAGGGGAAATTAATAGGCTAAGGCTTTGCTCTAAATGTCATATATGGGCGTCAAGCATTGAACTAGAAAAAAAACGCTTATCTATTTACGGTCAAGATGTTCAATATATAAGAACCTATTCTGGAGAATCTTTTTTACGAGTTTAACCCTGAAAGGGCCAAAAAATGAAAATAAAAAAAATAATAATAGAAACTGTTGGCAGTTGTAATCTTAAATGCTTAATGTGTCCAACTACCCATTATGGGCCAAAATTTAAGGGCATTATGCCTGACAAGATTTTTAATAAGTGCCTTGCTTATATTAAAAAAGAAACAATGGCCATTTTAACAGGCTGGGGAGAACCCCTTTTGGATAAAAAGCTAGAACAAAGGATTTATAGTATATCCAAATTGGGAGCGACTGTTTACATAGCAACTAATGCCACACTTTTGACCAAGGAACGTGTTAAGGGCCTACTGGATGCTGGTCTAAAGGGGTTAAGTATATCATTGGATGCAGGCTCAAAAGAAATATATGGAAAAATTAGGGGAGGCGACTTTGATACAGTAATTAACAATATAAAAAAACTAAGCTTGGAGAGAGAAAAAGTAAATCCAGACTTTTGGATAGACATGAGCTTTGTAACCATGAAGCCAAATTTAGAAGATTTACCAAACTTCTTGTATTTGGCCTCAAACTTAGGGGTGAATTCCGTATCTGTCACCCCTAAATATCTATCATTTTCAGAAATGGACTTTAAAAATTACTATATTGAACCAGATCTTATTTTAGAAAAACTCAACGAGGTCCAAAAGTCCCTAAATTTACAAAATCTTGAAGTCAGGACTTATGCATTGGAATACTTTCCTAAAGATGACTGTCTTGCTGAAGCCGTTAGTACTGTCTTTATTTCCTTTAAAGGGGATGTATCTGCTTGTTGTAACCTTGGCCACCCAGCCCCTCGTTTTGACGTAAAAAACAAAACTCTTTTAGAACCTTACACAATTTATGGAAACCTTGACGATAAGGACCTGGAAGAAATATGGGAATCTTCTGATTTCCTCCACCTAAGAAGAAATTTAAAAAAAGGAACTGTGCCTTTTCCATGTAGAGGTTGTGCCCTTGCTCCTAGAAAAAATGGATGATAATGCAATTCATCAAATAAAAACCACACATGGCATCTTTACAATAAGAGAATTTTCCCCAAAAGACCAAGACCAGGTGCTTTCATCTTGGGAAAAGGCCTTCAATAAAAAAGTTAACCCTGATTACTGGCACTGGAAATACAACAAAAATCCTGGTGGCTTTAGGACAATTGTTTGTCTTGATGAAAGTGGCACTGTGGCAGTCCATTATGCCGGACTGGGAACAAGGACCTGGTTTCATGATCAAAAAATAATAGGGTTACAGTTTGTTGATATTTACTCCCATCCCAAATACCGTTGGGCTATTGGTGGAAAAACTGGTCTTTTTGTAAAAACAGCTCGTATTTTTTGGCAAACCTTTGTAAAAAATGCTCCCTTTGACCAATCCTTAAGTTTAAATACAAAAAAAGAAAAGGTCTCATTTGTCTGGGGACTTCCTGGAAAAAGACATGCAAGACTTGGCCAGATGGTTATTAAATATGGTACCTTGCCAGATGCAATTTTTCTTGAATCTTCCAATAATTCCTCAAAAATTAAATCCTTATTTTTTACACTTCAGAAAGTTTCTCCTCAAAAAGCGGACATCCCTCATGGGATTGATCCATTATGGGAAAAGGTGAAGAAAAATTTTTCGCCATTTTGCATCATTAAAGATAAAGAATATATTTTTTGGCGTTACTGGGTACATCCTATTTTTTTTAGAGACTATATTTTTTACACCTTAAAAAGGCCGTGGTCGTCAAAAATTTATGCCTGGGCAGTCCTTAAAAAGACACCAGAACAAGATATACTAATGGATTTTTTGGCTGAGAGTAAAAGGGCCCTGGAAATATTATTAAAACTTATTCTATTGGAGACTCGACAAAAAATTGCTGTATGGTTGTCAAAAGACTCTTTTTGGAAAGATCCTTTTTTTAAAAATGGTTTTATACAAAAACAAGAACCCCTTGGAATTGTTCCATCTATTCAAAGCTTTTCAAATGGAATCATGGATAAAAAAAACGAATTTCACTGGACAATAGGAGATGCTGACCTTTATTAATCTAATTGAGTCTCCATTTATGCTCCATAAAGAATGTGCCTCTGGCCTCAAATCTTGGCATTAGAACCCTAAAGGCTGAATTTTTAATTAGCCTATGATATACATGAAGGGCTGTATCATCCTGAATTATCCCCGTTACAGTATATTCCCCATCAAGCAACAATATCTTTGGGAAAGAAATTTCAATTGATCCCCTTTCTCCAGGTGCTATTTTCTTAACTTCTTTATTCTCTATGGCAGTGGATGTGGCAAACATCTCTGTTTCATCTGATGAGTATATACCCAATCCAAAATGGCAATTTAATTCATTATCGTCTAAGGAATGGTATCTTATCTTAACTTCCAATTGTGAAAAAGGCTCAAGGGGCTTCGATGCATCAATCCTTACTCCATTTGAATAAAGCTCAATATCCTCAATAATTATAGGCGGATCTTCAAAGGATTGGGCCTGGGTCTTGGCCTTTTCTTTCAGGCTTTCTTGATATGCAGCTACAACCTTTCTACTGTTTCCTAGCATTTTCACATTGCCTTTATCTAGCCACAGCACCCTATTGCAAAGCCTTTCCACAGTATATTGATCATGAGAACAAAAGAGCAGAGTAATACCCCTATCCAACAAGTTTGTTATGTAATCAATACATTTTTTTTGAAATCTTTGATCACCTACAGAAAGGGCCTCGTCCACAATCAATATTTCTGGCTCAACAGCAATGGCCATTGAAAAGGCCAGCCTCATAAACATACCAGTGGAATACATCTTTACTGGTCTATAAAAAAACTCTCCAAGCTCTGAAAAATTCTCTATAAATTTAATCTTTTCAGAAATCTCCCGTTCTGTCAGCCCTGAAAATAGACCATTTAATTTAATATTTTCTATCCCTGTTAAATCCTGATGGAAACCAAGGCCCAGCTCTAAAAGGGCAGCAATCCTACCACATGTCTTAACCTGTCCACTGGTTGGTGTAGATGTTCCTGCTATTATTTTAAGTAAGGTGCTCTTACCAGAACCATTTTGGCCGATAATTCCAAAACTTTCTCCTTTATGGATGCTAAAGCTTACATCGTTAAGGGCAGAAAACTTATGGGTATATCTGGCAATATCGGCAAAAACCCATAAAAGGCGCCAAAAGTTATTCTTAAAAAAATAATATTCCTTGGAAAGACTATTTACGCTTACTGCTATATCACCCAAATTAGAGGACATCAGAAAGCCACCTTTTGCCGCGACGAAAAAGAAAAAGGCCCAGAAAAATCAACAGGATTGAAAACAAAAGGACCTTGGATAAGGCAATCAGATTCCCAGCAGAAAGACAGTTCGAAAAAAAGATTTCCCTATAACTGTCCAAAATTGGAACGAGAGGGTTTAACTTCAGTATCCATAAAAAATGTTTCGGTATCTGATCTGGTGAATAAAAGATTGGTGTGGCAAAAAACCATAAGTTTAATATGGCTGGAAGCCAGTTTGGAATATCTCTAATATAAGCTCCAAGGATTGCAATCAATAGACCTAAACCAAGGGATAAGGAAAGCTGAATAAGTAAAGGCAAAATAAATAAAAAAGAATATGTGAAATTTGTTAATTCATAATTATAACCAAAAATAAGAAAAAAAATTAGGCCCAAAGAACCTAGAAAAATATAAACTTGCGGGGACGCTATTGCTACAGGGACTAAAAACTCCAATCTAAAACGGACCTTTTTTAATATATGGGCATACTCAGCAAGCACAGTAGAACATCTAGCCACCCCCTCTTGAAATGCCATCCATGGCCAAAACCCAGCCAAAAAGAAGGGCAAAAAGTCAACGGTCCTTCCCTTAAAACTTACATGAAATTTAAAAAGCGCGCCAAATACGGCTGCATATACTACAAAATTCAGAAAAGGCTGAAGAAAAAACCAAAAGGACCCCAGTGCTGAGCCAGCAAAGCGAGTCCTTAGATCCCTTTTTAACAACAAAAAAAAGAACCTCATCAAAAGTGGAAATCATTTAATTATCAATAGAACTTGCCAGCAACAGGATTGCTTATCAGGTGATACCAGCGCCCATCTTTTTCCTTAACCCAATAATCTGTCCTTTTAATTTTAAGCTCCTTTGGCACTGGAAATAAGACTCCAGTAAGGC
>JALXCD010000025.1 GCA_026991135.1 Deltaproteobacteria bacterium
CTGATTCTTTAAAATATCGATGTATTCTCTTCTCAATATAATCTGGGCAATTTCTTCAAATGAAATTTTACGTTCTATTTGTAATTTTAAATTTTTTCTCTCGTACTATAAAGTCATAAAAACATCTTATTGAATTAACGCTATTGTATATTACATGTATATATTTATCAATCTATGTCAAGGTAAAAGTTTTTGAGAGGTCGGCAAGCAAAATTACGAAAATAAAGGTCATCTTGGGGGTTAACAATTCTGGCGATATAAAAAAGTCAGGTGTGGAATATTCTAATTTTTTTGTGTAAAGAAAAAAGAGAAATGTGTCGATAGAAACTCCAGATTCCTAAAAATTTGGTCTGGAAATTGGTGTAGGTTTATATATACTTTTTCAATATCGGTCAATTGAAATTTTGTTTTGAGCGTGGTGTGCTATGAAATTTGGGAAGAATAAGTTTTTCAGGAAGAAAGCTCGCCCCCTTATAGGTGTAGATATTGGCTCCCATACCTTGAAGGTTGTGGAATTCACGGGCCATGGAGATTCTCGAGTCTTGAGAAGAATTGGAAGGGCCCTAGTACCACGAGATGCCATTCAGGAAGGTGCCATAAAAGAGCCACAGGCATTGGAAGAGACGTTAAATATATTGATTCAGAACCTGCAGCCAAAAATAAGGCATGCTGCAACGTCCATATCCGGCTACTCAGTTATTGTAAAAAAAATAAATGTTCCATATGTAAATGAGAGGGATATTGAAGACAATTTGATCTTTGAGGCGGAAAATTATGTACCTTTTGAAATTGAAGAGGTTTATCTTGACTTTAATGTAATTGGTGAGGTACAAAATGCTACTGGTACCCCTGAAAGCGAGATTTTTTTGGTTGCGGCGAAACGTGAAGTAGTGGATGCTTATGCCGAGCTCCTTCAAAATTCGGGTTTGAGGCCAGCTGTGATAGATGTCGATGGCTTTGCCATTGGAAATGCCTTTGAAGGGGCAATGGGCATCTCTTCTGAAAGTGTGGTGCTACTGGATTTGGGGGCAAATATGGGTACATTTAGTATAATAAAAGGTGGGATGCCACTTTTTACACGAGACATGGCGATCGGAGGACAACAACTTACTGAGGCGATTGCGGAAAATTTAGGGATAGATTTCGAGGAAGCGGAGATCATAAAGATAAAAGGAGTCGAAGATCAGGCAATTTTATCGGATGTAGCCGCTATTGTGCACGAAATAGTAGAAAGTTGGGCCAGTGAAGTGAGAAGAGCTGTGGAGTTTTTCAAATCGACTGCACGTCCTGAGGAGTTTCCAGTGCGAATATGGCTGTCTGGCGGGAGTTCACTATTGGACGGAATTTGTGACATATTTGAGGATGTAACCGGGATAGAGACGGCTCTATTTGATCCATTTAGAAATGTAGAAAAAAAGAACAAAATTGATCGTGATTATCTGCACGCAGTGGCGCCCCAGTTCGCCATAGCTACTGGTTTGGCACTCAGGACCGAGGAAGTAGTATGATAAAAGTTAATCTCTTACCTGTACGGCAGTGGCGTAGAAAAGAGGCAGTAAGAAGGCAGATTTCCATATTTTTCCTGACTTTTATCTTGTTACTTACAGTACTTTTGACAATTGGCATCATTGTAAGGGGTAAACTGGCATTAAAACGAGATGAGATAGCAAGCCTCGAACAGGAAAAAAAGAAATTGGCTTATGTCAATAAAAAAATTGCTGAAGTGAAGAAAAAAAGGACGGAGATCGAGAATAAATTTTCTGCCATAGAGAAGCTCCAACAAGGGCGGAGTTATGCAGTGAGGGCATTCGACGAGGTGGTCACTGCAATGCCAATCGACCGAGTATGGCTGACCAAAATGAGTCTTTCGGGTAGTAGCCTATCACTTTCTGGTGTTGCATTGGACAATCATACAGTGGCGCTTTTTATGAGAAGGCTAGACCATTCGCCTATGGTGGCGTCAGTAGCCTTGTCTGCAACAAAGAAGAAAAATATTATGGGAAAAGACCTTATGGATTTTAGCCTTTCGATTCGGCTGCGATGAAGGCTATAAAGGTGTGCTGAGGGTAATGGATAAATGAATATTCCCTTTATAAAGTCCGATTCTAAGTTGCTTGTCGACCTAGAGCAGACGGTCTATTCGATGCCACCATGGCAGAAACTCATTATATGCCTGATGGCATTCATCGTTCCGTGTATAGCCTTTTGGTTTCTCTTTCTTTCTCCCAAGTTACAAGAGTTAGACACTATTTCTGGGAAAATTCCAAAACTGAGGCAAGAAATAAAAATCCTCAAAGAAAAGGCTAAGACCATCCCTCAGCTTGAAGCAGAAATAAAAGAGATAGAAAAAAAAAAAAAAAAGGCCCTCAAATTACTTCCCGAGTCCAAAGACATACCAGCGATACTTACGGAAATATCATCCCTCGGGAATGAAGAGCATCTTGATTTTCTGTCATTTAGCCCTGGGAAAGAGGTGAAGAAGGACTTTTATGAAGAAATACCTGTGAGTTTGAGTATCAAGGGACCATTCCATAATATTATGAGGTTCTTTGAC
>JALXCD010000026.1 GCA_026991135.1 Deltaproteobacteria bacterium
AATTACAACAATTCTCATCTCCTCCCCCCCCTTTAAAACTATGGAACTACAATTGTATCTCCAGGTCTTAAAAAGATATTTTGCTCTAGATTCTCCCCTTTTGACACTTCATCATAATCAAATTCTATTTTTATTTGTTTACCATTTTCATTTCTCAAAATCACTATGTCATCTCCTTTGGCCCACTCAGCCAATCCTCCCGCTTGTGCCAATGCTTGTAGTACGGTAGTAGGGCCAGTTAGTGGATATTTCCCTGGATTATTTACTTTGCCTAGTACATAAATATTTTTGCTATTAACTGCCTGAACAACTACTGTCACAACTGGAGCTGTAATAAATTTAGTAAGTTTATTTTCCAAAATTTTCTTTAATTGGTAAGGAGTCATGCCTTCGGCCTTAATATCGCTAACCAACGGAAAAGTAATCTTTCCATCAGGCCTTACAACAAATTCACCAGAAAGCCTAGGCTCTCTCCAAACTTGTATTTTTAGTATGTCTCCAGCTCCAATTAAGTAACTATTATCATGTTTAGAGGCGGGTTTAGTTTCTTTGCACATGGTGGGGACTACAAAAAAAATTAATAAAAAGAATAAACACCAAATTAACAAGATATGTATTCTCATAATTTGTTACCTCTTAATTAAGTCTTTTAACTCAAAAGGTAAATTATTCTTTTTTCTGTTATTACATTCCTTACAAGCTGGGACTAAATTTGCCCTAATACTTAAACCCCCTTTAGAAAGAGGAATGAGATGATCCATTGTCAGATTAGAACTGCCTACATATTTCCCACAGTAATGGCAGACTCCCTTTGAAATTTTCTTCCGCCACCAGCGAGTCTTCCGAAGCTCGCGTGCCTTATTTCGTTCCCTTCTGAATTCTTCTTCGGTCACTTGAATTAAAAGCTAAAACGAAAAATTTTATTTGCGATTATCTCCAATATAGGGAATTAATTGTAATTTAAATTAATAAAAAAAACATGAAAATCAAGGCAGAAAACCTATTTTTAAAGGCTAGAAATGCAATAATCCCCGTTTTTCCAAAAAATTATAGAACAGTCCTGGCACTTTGTGCAGATCCTAAGGTCACATCTAAAAAATTGTCAGAAGTGATTGTTCAAGACTATGGCCTAACTCTCAAAATGCTAAAAATGATATATTCCGCCTTTTATGCAATAGAAAAAAAGGATATCCTGTCTATAAGGTACATTGTAGTATTACTTGGAATTGAAAACATAAAAAGTGGTTTGCTTAAAGTAACTACTTTAAATACCAAGGAAAGGGGATTACATATCCTTTACATGGCTAGCGGACTATTTATATCACAACTTGCGGTGAATCTTTCAAAAAAGATGGGCCTAAATGAAAACAAGGCCCTTATCTGCGGTATGCTTCAAAATCTTGGAGAGCTTTTTTCCTCCCTATCAATCCCTCAAATTGTAAGTGAATGTCTTATTCCAGGCTCCTTTATAATAAATAAAAAAAGATTCATAAGGCTTTGTGGAGGCTATGATCCAAGAGGCCTTGGCGAAGACCTTGCCAAGTTTTGGAATCTTCCCCAATTAGTAAGAATTTCCATTAATCCTAAGGACTTTAATCTAGGCGCCCTTAATAAAGAGGATCGCACTATAGTTCAACTTGTTTTTGCATTAAATGAATTGATAAAGTTTGGACTTTCGAACTTATCTAAGTCAAAACTCAGACTTGCTCTTTCAAATCTTGAGACAACTACAAATATAAATCTTGAGCAAATTGAGGAAATAATTTTTAGAACCTCACTTTACATGGAAAGGTCCCAACCATTTTTTCATTATCATTTATCAAACATCGGATTCTTTAAAAGGCTCGGGATTGGATAAAAAACAACAGAAAAAATTTAATAAGCTATTATTTAACATGCTTGCCAGAAATCCATCTGAATTTTTTCTAATTTCCCAAAAAGATGGCTGGATACCCTTAAAAGACGTGTATAAGGCACTTCATGAAAAAAAACTTTTTACCTTTTTGACAACAAAGGCCATCAAGCAATATTTGGAGTTATTTAGACCACCAGAATTCCAACTTAAAGATGAAAAAATAAGAGCTCGCCCTGATCTTGTAATTCCAGGGCTTTTTTCATACGGAAAAATATCTCCACCTCCAGAACTCTTTTATCCCTTTAGACCAAAGGCCTTTGAATTTATTTCGACAAATGGGATAAAGGTTAGACAAGGGGAAAAGTGGACATTACTTTTTGATTCAAGAAAAAAGGCCCTGGTATTTGGAAAAAGGATTCATAATAAACCGCTTGTTGCAAAAATCTTTGCAAAAAAGGCCGAAAATAATGGAATTATATTTTTTAATGGAGGCCATGGCGTCTTTTTAGTGTCACAAACAATTCCAGTCGATTTTATAGAGATTACACCAGTCACATCTAAAACTGATAAAAAACAGAAGCCAGAAAAAAAGAGAAAAGAGGAAGCTTTGAACAGCACTTTAAAAGAAAAATTCCTTGCAGGCACCTTCATACCTTCTCCAGTGGATGTGGATATGGACAAGTTAAAAAGGGCGGAAAGATATAAAAAGAAAAAGGGCGGGAAAAAACATGGAAAAAAGAGAAAAAGATATTAGTAAGATTCCATGATCTTTTTAAGGAGCACAAGTTGTTAAAGCGTTTTAACAGGTTAGCCTATATTTATTTTTTCTTTTTTTTCTTATTCTTATTCCAACTTCTTTTCTCAAATTCCAGTGCCATGATGTCTATTTCAGAAGAAAGGGAGTTTGGGGAGAAACTTTTAAAAGAGGTCCTTTCTCAGGTTACCCTTATTGATGATCCTGAAATTGTCCACTTTGTACAAGAGACGGGAGAGTCCATATTAAAGGTTATCAATGGAAAATATTTTCATTACCGTTTTTTTGTTATTAAGGACCCTGCTCTAAATGCCTTCGCCATGCCTGGTGGACTAGTTTTTGTCCACTCTGGACTTCTTGAAGCAGTAAGCAGCCAGAATGAGCTTGCCTGCGTCCTTGCCCATGAATTCGGACACGTTCAGGGAAGGCATGTGGCAAAACGCATGGAAAAGATGAAATATGTGAGTATTGGTACTGCTGTTATGGCTATTGCTGGACTATTTCTTGGAAAGGGAGATGTAGGCTCTGCCATTCTCACCGGATCAATGGCCCTTGGCCAAAGTCTTGCCCTTAAATATAGTAGGGTAGATGAGCAGGAAGCGGACAGACGCGCCTTTCAATGGCTCTGTAAAGCAGGATATGATCCAAGGGGCCTTGTGAGTACCCTTCAAAAAATGATGAAAAATAACTGGCTTGGAAATACCCATATCCCCAAGTATCTTTCAACTCACCCGGTCCCGGAAGAAAGGATTACCTATCTTGAAGACCTCTGGAAGAATCATCCCTGTTATCTTAAGATAAAAAAGGACCCCTTTGAACTAAAACGTATTCAGACAAAAATCAGAGTCATCACAAAGCCTGAAGATCAAACCATTCTCTACTTCAAGAATTTGTTGAAAAAATCACCCAATGATCTTATGGGACTTTATGGCTACGCCCTTTCCCTGGATAAGGCGAGAAGATTCAATGACTCAATTAAAACTTATCAAAAAATACTCGAACTTTATCCAGAAAGGGAAATATTTAATCTGGATATGGCAATTACACTCTTTCACGCAGGCCAATATAAAAAGGCCATAAAAATCTTGAGGACCTTTTTAAGACATGAGCCCCATAATGTTACAGCAAAATATTTTCTTGCAAGGTCCTATCTTGAGGCAGGGCTTCCTTCAAGGGCACTTCGTTATTTCAAGATGCTCCTTCCTTCATGGGAAGATAAACCACAGTTTCTCTTTCAACTTGGAAGGTGTTACGGGGGCCTCAAAAAAAACGGCATTGCCCATTATTATTTTTACAGATATTTTTCTCTAATTGGAAAGGTAGAAACTGCCCGATATCATAAAGGAAGAGCCCTTACCCTTCTTCCAAAAGACAGTCCCTTTTACAAGAAACTTTCAAAGGAAAAAGGAGAATAGAACCCTTGGAGCAATGGAGGTCAAGACTGGCCCTTTTTTTTATTATAGTTTTGGTGATTATGGGGGTTGATCAGTTCACAAAGTCTCTAATTATAAAACACTTTTCCCTAAACCAGAGCCAAGAGGTTATTCCTGGCTTTTTTAATCTGACCTATGTGAGAAATACAGGTGCGGCCTTTGGAGTATTTGCCGGTCATGAAAGGTGGCGGCACTTCTTTTTTTTATGCATTGGAGGAATAGCCCTGTTCTTTCTTTTTTATTATTTTCTCAAAAATAACAAAAACAAGTGGGTCCTTTTTGGGACATCACTGGTATTTTCAGGTGCCCTTGGAAATTTGATAGATCGGTTGAGATTCGGCTATGTTATTGATTTTCTGGATTTTTATATTGGCAAATATCACTGGCCTGCCTTTAATGTGGCAGATAGCGCAATAACTGTTGGGACCTTTCTCCTTATATTCCTTTTCATCCAAGAAAAAAATTAAAAAATTTCTTTTTAGGGCCTTGCATTTCAAAAACTCATGCTTATATTAGCACTCGCAATTGGTGAGTGCTAACAAAGGATGGCCATCCTCATTTTTAATTAAAAATTTCAAAAAAATAAAAAAGGAGATGAGAGCTATGAAGATACGTCCGCTTCATGATCGCATTTTGGTTCAGCGTCTTGAAGAAGAGGAGAAGACCCAGGGTGGAATCATTATTCCAGACACTGCAAAGGAAAAACCCATTGAAGGAAAGGTAGTTGCTGTTGGTAATGGCAAACTTTTAGAAAACGGAGAGGTCAGACCCCTTGATGTCAAGGAAGGAGACAAGGTCCTTTTCGGTAAATACGCAGGTACTGAGGTAAAAATCGGCGGTGAAGAATACCTTATCATGAGGGAAGATGACATTTTAGGAATTATCGAAGACTAAAATTTTAAAGAAAAAAATTTTAAAAAAGATGGAGGATTATAAATATGGCAGCAAAAGACATCAAATATAGTGAATCTGCTAGAGCATCCATTCTTGCAGGTGTCAATGCCTTGGCCAATGCAGTCAAGGTAACTCTAGGTCCAAAGGGACGTAACGTAATAATTGAAAAATCTTTTGGTTCTCCTGTAATCACCAAAGATGGTGTCACTGTAGCCAAGGAAATAGAACTTGAAGATAAGTTCTCCAACATGGGCGCACAGATGGTTAAAGAAGTCGCCTCTAAGACCAGTGATGTGGCCGGTGACGGAACCACAACTGCAACCATACTCGCCCAGGCAATTTATACCGAAGGTTCAAAGCTTGTTGCAGCTGGCATCAACCCAATGGCCTTAAAACGCGGGATTGACAAGGCAGTTGAAAAGGTAGTTGACAAACTTAAAGAAATTAGCAAGCCCACCAAGGACCAGAAAGAGATTGCTCAGGTTGGAACCATCTCTGCAAATAATGATGCCACCATTGGAAACATTATTGCTGAGGCCATGGACAAGGTTGGAAAGGAAGGCGTAATCACTGTTGAAGAATCCAAGTCCATGGACACCTATCTTGATGTTGTCGAGGGTATGCAGTTTGACCGTGGCTATCTCTCACCTTACTTTGTCACGGATCCAGAAAAGATGGAGTGCGTCCTGGAAGACCCTTACATCCTCATCCATGAAAAGAAGATCAGCAACATGAAGGATCTTCTTCCAATCCTTGAGCAGATAGCCAAGATGGGCAAACCACTTCTCATCATTGCAGAGGATGTGGATGGAGAAGCCCTTGCAACCCTAGTAGTCAACAAGCTTAGAGGAACACTCCAGGCCTGTGCAGTAAAGGCCCCTGGCTTTGGCGACAGAAGAAAGGCAATGCTTGAAGATATTGCCATCCTTACTGGCGGCACCATGATTGCCGAAGACCTTGGGATTAAGCTTGAAAACGTATCCTTGAATGACCTTGGAACTGCCAAGAGGGTAGTAATTGACAAGGATACCACTACAATTGTTGACGGTGCAGGTTCCAAGGAAAAGATCGAGGGCCGTGTAAAACAGATACGCGCCCAGATTGAAGAGACCACTTCTGATTATGATCGGGAAAAACTCCAGGAGCGCCTTGCAAAGCTCATTGGTGGAGTTGCTGTAATCCATGTAGGTGCTGCCACTGAAACCGAGATGAAGGAGAAAAAGGCAAGGGTTGAAGACGCCCTTAACGCCACCCGTGCAGCAGTGGAAGAGGGAATTGTTCCCGGTGGTGGGACTGCCCTTATTCGTTGCCTTGAGGCTCTTAATGACATCAAGGTGGATGATGAAGATGAAATGCATGGTGTAAATATCATAAAACGTGCCCTTGAAGAACCACTCCGTCAAATTGCTTATAACGCAGGACACGAGGGCTCCATTGTTGTAGAAAAGGTTAAGAGCCTTAGCACCAACGAAGGCTTTAATGCTGCAACAGGAGAATATCAGGACCTTATGGAGGCAGGTATTATTGACCCAACCAAGGTCACAAGAAGTGCCCTTCAAAATGCAGCAAGTGTTTCAGGACTTCTTCTTACTACCGAGGCCATGGTGGCTGAAATTCCTAAGAAAGAAGAAGAAGGCGCAGGCATGGGAGGCATGGGAGGAGGAATGCCTGGCGGCATGATGTAAAAAATACCTCCCTTTAAAATTATTTTGTCAAAAAGCCCAGGATCTTCCTGGGCTTTTTTATTTTAACAAGCTCCGATCCGATATACTTACTATGCTTTCAAAAAGTTTTGGCAGTGTTGTTGTTGGCATAAAGGCCTTTTTGGTGGAGATTGAGCTTGATATATCTCCAGGACTTCCAGGATTTCAAATTGTAGGGCTTCCTGAGGCCTCTGTTAAAGAGGCGCGTGAAAGGGTAAAGACCGCAATAAAAAACTGTGGTTACAAATTTCCTGATCAAAAGATAACTGCCAATCTTGCACCCGCTGACATAAAAAAAGAAGGCACTGGACTTGACCTTCCAATTGCCCTATCCATCCTCTGTGCATCAAAGACGGTTCCACAAGAAAGTATTAAAAAATTTATTCTTTGCGGAGAGCTTTCCCTTGATGGCACAATAAGAAAGGCAAGGGGCATCCTTCCAATGGCCCTTATGGCACGGGAAAAAGGATTTTCAGGAATAATCTGCCCCAAGGAAAATGGAAAAGAGGCAGGAGTTGTTGAAGGCATTGAGACAATAGCAGTGGAGCATCTTAGCCAGGTCGTCAGTTTTTTACAGGGTGATTTAGAGATTGAACCAATCAGGGTTGAGCACACCTCCCTTTTTAAAAACGATTCATCCTTTGAGCTTGATTTTAATGACGTTATTGGTCAGGAGCATGCCAAAAGGGCCCTTGAAGTTGCTGCGGCAGGTGGACACAACTGTCTTATGATAGGCCCACCAGGCTCAGGAAAGACAATGCTTGCAAGAAGGCTTCCCTCCATCCTTCCTCCCTTGACCTTTGAAGAGGCCCTTGAGACCACAGCCATCTATAGTGTCTCAGGACTTCTTTCTGAAGATAAGCCTCTTATTGCAAAAAGGCCCTTTTGTGCGCCTCATCATACAATCTCAGATGCAGGAATAATAGGAGGAGGAACCTATCCAAGGCCTGGACAGGTTAGCCTTTCCCATAACGGGGTCCTTTTTCTAGATGAGCTACCAGAATTTAGGAGAAACGTCCTTGAAAGCCTAAGACAGCCCCTTGAAGATGGTTTTGTGACCATAAGCCGGGCGTCAATGACACTTAAATTTCCATCCCGCTTTACCCTTGTTGCAGCCCAAAATCCATGCCCTTGCGGCTATCTTGGGCATGAGGAAAAGACCTGCTCATGTACACCGGCCCAGATCCGTCGATACCAGACAAAGGTCTCAGGCCCCCTTCTAGATAGAATAGACATACACATTCAGGTTCCAGCCGTACCATATAAGAATTTAGGCCGAAAAGGCAAAGGAGAGTCATCCAGAGTAATTAGGGAAAGAGTCACAAAAGCCAGGGCTATTCAGGAAGAGCGCTTTAAGGGAATAGGTATATTTTCAAACTCCCAGATGTCGGTTAAAGAGATAAAGAAATTCTGTACCCTTAAAAGGGAAACCGCCAGTTTTCTCGAAAAGGTATGCGAAAAGCTAGGGCTAAGTGCCAGGGCATATCATAGGATTTTAAAGATATCAAGGACTATCGCAGACCTTGAAGGCAAAAAAGACATCTCAACAAGCCACATTGGAGAGGCAGTCCAATATCGGGGACTTGACAGAAACGAACCCTTTTAACTATCCGCTTTGTAAGAATGGTAAATCGGCTTCTCAAATAGTCCTTGTTGGAACAATTCATCTGGATAAAAAGGCCGCTCCAAGGCTTTTTGAGCTTTTAAAATCCCTTAGGCCTGATGCCCTGGCAGTAGAGATAAGCAGATTTTCTCTGGAATATCGCCTGAACAATCAAAGAGGATGGCATGAAAGGCTATCGTCAATAATTTCGAAACTTCCAAAGAGAAAAAGGGAACACCTAAGAATCAGGTTATTGAAAAGGCAAATCAGTATGCCCTATGAATGGGAAATTTCAAAATGGTATTCAAAAAAATACGGTCTTCCCATATTTCCAATAGATATCTGCGAGATTTCAAAAAAAGAGCTTCCATTGTGGTCAAAGGAGCTAATTACAATTGAAAACCTGGACTTTTTGACATCCCAAGAAGATATGGATATTGAAAGCTATTTTAACATTCATAGGGAAAGGGCCCTAAGAACTCTTACGGATGGGCCTTTTCCAAATCCATTGGTTTTTGACAAAAATTGGTGTAAAAGGGAAAGACATCTAGCCAAAGGCCTTTTGAGCCTATCCTTAAGGTATGGAAAGGTCTGTTACATTGGGGGCTGGATGCATCTTATAGATGGAAAGGGCCTTGTCACCCTTTCAAAATACGTTAGAGCAAAAACTATTAAAAAATTTCTCATTGCTGGTAACAGGATTATAGAGATTAAAAAGGAGTCCATACCCGATGCTTGATCTAAAATTTATCCGCCAAAATCTTGAAATTATAAAAAAGGCGCTTTCTGACAGGCAGATGGAGGCACCCATTTCCGATTTTGAAAGGCTTGATGAAGAAAGAAGGGCCCTTATCAAGGAGACAGAAGAGCTTAGAAACAGAAGAAATACGGTTTCTCAAGAAATAGGAAGGCTTAAGAGGGAAGGGAAGGATGCCACAAACCTTATTCAGGAAATGAAGGAAGTTGGTGCCAGGATCAAGGAGCTTGAGGCAAGGCTTTCAGAGGTTGATGAAAAGATTAACCAAATAATGCTTTCTCTTCCCAATATTCCCCATGAATCAGTGCCCTTTGGTAAAAGTGATGAAGACAATGTGGTTGTAAAGAGATGGGGGGATATCCCTGAGTTTTCATTTGAGCCAATCCCCCACTGGGACCTTGCCCAAAAGACTGGAATAATAGATTTTGAAAGGGCAGCAAAGCTCACTGGTTCCCGTTTTGCAGTCTATATCGGCCTAGGAGCACTCCTTGAAAGGGCCTTAATCAACTTTATGCTTGATCTACACAGAAAGAAACATGGTTATACAGAGGTATTGCCGCCCGTAATCGTAAATAGCGCATCTCTCTATGGAACAGGCCAGCTTCCAAAGTTTGAAGAGGACCTTTTTAGGCTAAACTTCAAGGACTATTACCTTATCCCAACGGCGGAGGTCCCTGTTACAAATCTTCATAGGGATGAGATTCTCAAGGAAGAGGAGCTTCCCAAATACTACTGCTCCTACACACCTTGTTTTCGCTCCGAGGCCGGCTCTCATGGAAGGGACGTAAGGGGCATAATCCGGCAACACCAGTTCAACAAGGTAGAGCTTGTTAAGTTTGTCCGCCCAGAGACTTCCTATGACGAACTTGAAGCCCTTTTGTTGGATGCAGAAGAAGTGTTACAGCTTCTTGAAATTCCCTACAGGGTAGTTGTCCTTTGCACAGGAGACCTTGGTTTTAGCGCCGCCAAGACTTATGACATCGAGGTCTGGCTTCCTGGCCAAGAAAGATTTTGTGAAATATCTTCTTGCAGTAACTTCGAGGACTTTCAGGCAAGGCGTGCAAATATCAGATACAGGCCAAAGGGCAAAAAGGGGACAAGGCTTGTCCACACCCTGAACGGATCAGGACTTGCCGTAGGGAGAACTGTTGTTGCAATTATGGAAAACTATCAGCAAGAAGATGGCAGCATCAAGGTTCCAAAGGCTCTTATGCCATACATGGACAATATTGAGGTGATTCCTGCTAAAAAGGATTAAAAGGGTTTGTGCCGAGGGGCGGAATCGAACCACCGACACGGGGATTTTCAGTCCCCTGCTCTACCGACTGAGCTACCTCGGCTAACCATCTGGTGTGGCCAATTATGATGGTCAAATTACATTTTGTCAAGGACTTTAAAAAGCCCTGTGTAAAGGCCCTTGAGGTCTGAATTTTTAAGGGTGTTCTTATTTATTTTTTCAAAAAATTTTCTTGATGTGGCCACATCTTTATCAAATTCCAAAAAGCCTTTTGAAAGAAAAATCAGGGAAAAGGCATCATTTGGAAAAACTTTTAAAATCTTACTTAGGGCCTTTTTCGAAAGCTCCCAGTCACCGCCATAAAAAGATGCCTTTGCAATTAACCTTAAGACATAACAATTTTTATCAATCTCTTTTTGTTCAAAAAGCCTTCTTGATAATAAAAGCGCCTTTTCAAAATCTTTTTTCCCTAGTAAGATTTCAAGCTTTCTTATAAAAAAAGATGGGGCCTTTTTCCTTTTAATTACTTTGTCAATCAATTCTTCTGCCCTTTCAAATTCCTTTTTCTGACAAAAGATCCCTGAAAGGTTGTAAAGGGCCATCTCATCATTGTTTTTAAGCCTTAATACCTGTTCAAAATAGGTTTTAGCCTCTGCCAGCCTTTTTATCTCAGCAAGGGATGCACCAAGGCTATTTAGCAAATTTATATCATTTGGTTTCAGTGAAAGGCCCTTCTTATAAAAGGAAATTGCCCCTCGAATCTGCCCCATTCCATGCAAAAGGTCTCCCATAACATTAAATGTCAAGTGATCAAAAAGAGCAAAGTTTGAAGGGCCCAAAAGCCTTGCATGATAAAGGGCAAAAAGAGCAGAAAAATTAAGATTTCTCTCCGTTACATGCCTTATTAGAGGACTTGAAAAGCCGCAGACCAAAGGACCATCAAGATTGGTACTTAGATCTTTAAATATCTCATTACAATAGTCTCTTATGTCAACATCATTTTTATTTTCAAAAAATAGGTGAAAGATGAAATCTTTCCCTGAAATTTCCTCTATATCTGCCTTTTTCAGAATATTTTTTAGCCTTTCCTGGGTTTTTAAAGAATTTTTAATATTATCTTGGCTTATAATTCCAAGAATACTGTTTTTCCTAATTGGAAACTTTATTTCCAGAACCTTTCCCAAATCCACTCCGAAAAGATAGGACAATTCGTTATAAAAGGCCCTGCAAAAGATACGTGCACCCAAAAGATTTGAGATCCTTTTGAGAAGATCAATATCTTCCAGACATTTTGTATTTTCATAGATTAAAAGGTCCCTTAGCCCAGAAGTATTTTTTGAAAGAAAAAGCCCCAGTTTTTTGGCCTTTTCCTTTATTCCTTTAGTTTTTTGGGAAATTAAAAACCAGAAAGTTCCTCCATCCCTTCCAAGGAAATCAAGCCCCCCATTAAAAACACTTAATAGAAAATCAAAAAAGGACCTTTTCTTTTTGGATATCTTGGCATCAAAAAAGGAAATTTCAACAAGATCAAGGCCATTATTTTTTTTTATAAGCCTTTTTATGTATTCAGGAATGGAATCATTTATATGTTTCTTTAAGGAATCTTCCTTTAATCGTACAAGTCTTTCTTCAAGCGCTTTTTCTAAAAGTCCAATGAGCCATTTTCCCTCTTCTGCCCCAATATTTTTGGGCACACCGTTTATTTGAAATATGCCCAAAATATCTTCTTTGTCCTTTTTGCCATCCCCAAGCGGGATAAATATCTGATGATTTACCCTGTCCCAAAAACCTTTTCCATGTAATAGGGCCCTTTTGGCCCTTTCCCTTTGCCGGGGAGAAATATCTAGTCCTTCCGGGATAACATTTTCATTTTTGGATATTATGAGCCCAAGGGAATCTATTGGGAAAATGGGTTTTATATAGGATTCAAGCTCATCTTTAAAAAGGTCAAGGTCTCTTTCTAAAATTTTTGTCTCTAGGAAAGGATAATCCACAAAAAATATTACCCCTTTTCAATGACCCTTTTGATAGAATCTGCAATCAACTTGAACTCCTCATCCTTTATGGTCCTGGTATCAAAAATGATACCTTCATCCTCTATTCTAGTAATAATTGGTATCCTTTCTGACCTTAGCCTTTTTTCAACAAGGGAAACCGGTAGCTCCCTTCTTGCGCTTTTGATAAAGACCGCACGAGATTTTAGAACCTGAAGGGGCATTGCGCCTCCTCCTACCCTTGAAGTTGTGTCTCGATAGCCAAGCTCCAGGGCTTCATCTCCCACCTTGGCCTTTATTAACCGCAAAAGTCTTCTTGCGCGCCTTTTGGTCTCATCAAAGCTCATGGTGAGCATTCTGAGAGTTGGTATCTCTTTAAGTGCCTTTTTGGGGTCCCTGTAAATCCTTAAAACTGCCTCAAGGCCTGCCAGGGTAAGCTTATCAATCCTTACTGCCCTGTTCATAGGGTTTGTCTTTATCCTTTCAACAAGCTCTCTTTTACCCACAATTATCCCTGCCTGAGGACCGCCAAGCATCTTGTCTCCGCTAAATGTTACAAGGTCCGCCCCTGCCCTTAAGGATTCCTGAACTGTTGGCTCATGAATAAAACCATAGGGGGTAAGATCAACAAGATTTCCACTGCCAAGGTCCTCAATTACAGGTATTTCATGCCTTTTTCCAAGCTCCTTTAGTTCCCTTATAGAGACCTTTTTAGTAAAGCCAACAACCGCAAAGTTGCTCTGATGGACCTTCATCAAAAGGGCGGTATTTTCATTTATGGCATTTTCATAGTCCCTTAAATGGGTCCTATTGGTTGCGCCAACCTCCTTTAAAATTGCACCGCTTCTTGCCATTACGTCAGGGATGCGGAAAGAGCCGCCTATTTCCACTAGCTCCCCTCTTGAAACAATAACCTCCTTTCCCTTTGCCAAGGTTTCAAGGGTTAGAAGGACTGCTGCGGCATTATTGTTTACCACAAGGGCCGCCTCAGCACCTGTTAGTTCGCAAAGAATCGCCTCCACATGGCTGTATCTTGAACCACGCTTTCCCTTTTCAAGGTCATATTCAAGGTTGGAATAATTGACAGCCACATCAAAAATCTCTTCAAATATCTCTTTTGTCAAAAGGGAACGACCAAGATTGGTATGAACCACCACCCCTGTTGCATTGATAACTGGCCTCAAGGAGGGCCTCATGGCCCTATTAAGCTCATCCTGAACCTTTTTTAAAACCCTTTCAAAGGAAAGCTCCGACTCTTTTTTTATTTCATCTGACAAAATTTCCTGGCGTAACTCATCTAAAACCCTCCGGCAGACTGAAAGACGCAACCTCTGAGGGATTGTATCTGACAAATTTTCAAGTAACTTGTCAGTCTTAGGAATCCTTTTTAAAAGTTCCTTTTTTTCTAAGGAGTTTTTCATGTTAAAAGTATATCTCCTTTGGCCTGGAAAGACAAAAGAGCCTTGGATCAAAGAAGGCTTGGATTTTTATTTAAAAAGACTCAAAAATTACTACCAGGTTACCATAATTGAGACAAGACCTTCAAGGCAAAAGGGCAAAAACCCTGAACAATCAATAAAGGAAGAAGGTAGATTTTTACTGGAACAGATAAAAAAGATTGGGGCCGAATGCTATGTACTTGACGTAAAGGGAAGGGAAATATCTTCGGAAGGGCTTGCCAAGCTAATAAAGGAGAAGGAGGAGACTGGTCAAAAAGGAATTGTCTTTGTTATTGGCGGGGCCTATGGCATTGATGAAGAAGTTCTAAAAAAGGCCAATAAGGCCATTTCCCTTTCCAAAATGACCTTTACCCACGAAATGGCGCGCCTAATCCTCCTTGAGCAGCTTTATAGGGCCGCCTCCATAAATACCGGCAGCCCTTATCATCACTAGATCAATCTACTGACTCAACCGAGCTTACTTCCGGCACCTCACTCTTAAGATAGCGCTCAATACCTGCCTTTAAGGTCATCTGGCTCATGGGGCACCCCTTACATGCCCCTGTAAGCCTTACATTTACAACCCCTGTCTCCTCATCAACATTTACTAATTCAACATCTCCACCGTCTTGCTGAAGCATTGGACGGACCTTCTCAAGGGCTTCTTTAACCTTTTCCTTCATGTCTAGCTCTCCTTTTTCTTTAAAAGATACTTGAAATCTCTTTTGCTCTTTTTTGAATGTCTTTGCACCTCCAAAGACCACTTATTACAGCCACCATGTCTGCGCCTTTTTTAACAAGTAAGCTAGCATTTTCACGGGTTATTCCGCCTATGGCACAAATTGGGACATTAAGCCTTCTTTTGGCCTTTTTGAGTAAATCCATCTCTGCCTTGACTGCGTCTGGCTTTGTTGGAGAAGGAAAAAATGAGCCAAAGGCCACATAATCTGCCCCCATTTTTTCGTATTTCGTGGCAAGTTCAAGCCTGTTATAACATGAGACTCCGATAATTGCCTTATTCCCCAGTTCCTTTCTAGCTTCTTTAAGGGAAATGTCATCTTTTCCAATATGAACTCCATGGGCACCAACCCTTTTTGCAAGGTTAACCCTGTCATTGACAATGAACAAACAGTTAAATTCCTCACAAATATCTTTTAATTTCCAGGAAATAGAAAGCAGCTCTTCATCCTTATGGGTTTTATCCCTTAACTGAATAATTCTGGCACCTCCCGACAGGGCCTCTTTGACTTTATCAAGGATTAAATCATAAGGGGTCAATAACTCATCTGTAATGGCATAAAGGCCCTTAAGGCTTTCATTCCTTGTATGTTTCACCATATCAAAAAACAAAAGGGGCCAGATTAAGGCCCCTTTTAAGATGCTCATTAACCAAAATCAATCAGCAGGATAAAAGTTTTCCTTTTCGGCTCCACATTTTGGGCAAACCCAATCATCTGGAAGATCCTCAAAGGGAGTGCCTGGCTCAATTCCATGCTCAATATCACCTTCTGCAGGGTCATAGATATAGCCACAAGGGCATTCCATTCTTTGCATCTTACTCATCTTTCTTCCTCCTTTAGAATTTTTAAAAAAATTAACATACAAATCATATAAAGTCAATAAATAAAATAAATTTTATCTTATTAATGAAGTATATTTAATCAGTAAGAACTCTAATAAGTTACAAAAACTTTTACTTCCTAACCCAGTTGCCTGGAGTTTTTTCTATATATGTACCTGAAGGAGCACTTTCTTGCCATTTTTTGGCAAAAATTGCCTGGACCCTAGAAAGTTCTGATAAAGGGATATTAAGGGAACTGGCAACAGCCTTATATAGGGCCATCCTGTCACTATTTTCTGCGGTTACAAGCCTTTGGACAGTGGCTTTATCCCTCAAATTAAGCCCAGCGAGATTTTTTATTACCAAAAGCCCGTTTGCACCTTCTCCCACGATACCCTTTGACATAAAAGGAGAAAGTAATGGGAAACGATTTTTCATTCTGTCTTTTAACTGCCTGATGGTTGCATTTGAGACAGTAAGCTCATTTGCCGCATAGGCATTTGATTCAAACCCAAGCCAGGAAGTTGGTTTTTCTGGCTTTATTTCCTTACCCTGGTTCTCAGAGCCCCGGACCTCTTTTACAATATCCTCTGCTGCCTTTTGGACCTGGGCAGCGGGGAAATAGATATTCACTGTTACACAGGCAGCCAGAAAAAAAATCACAAACGAAACCAGATACCTAATCTCTTTTCTTTTCATAACTTTAGTAAACCTCCATTTTGCTTTTATCTGATTCTGTTATCCTCTTTAATCTTTCTAACATGTCTCTGAAGCTGATTTTTCCATCTGGATTCATATTAACCACATTAACTCCACCCCAAAAGCCCCTTTTTACAAGATATTCCTTCCCGCCTTCCTTGATTAGACCATGAAGTTCAAACACATCATTTTTTAATTTGCAGCTTATACCAATATGCTTATAGGAAAATTCCTTAAAAAACTGACCAATAAGCGACATTGAGCCCTGGCCTCCACCCAAGATGGATATATTTTCTATTGCCTTTATGCTTATTTTTTTAGGTACATTTGCTGTTTCATCTGTAAGTATCTTAAGAAAAAACTCTTCCGGCTGACTCCCGCTTATTATCAATCCCTTGATAAAACCATTTATTACACCAGTAATAAGACCAAAGCCCGTATTTGAGGTGATTTCAGAAAGATCAATATGTTTAAAAAGTATATCACAGCCAATTCTTGGAATTGCTGAAAAGGGATCCAACCATAGATTTTTTATATCAATCTTTCCATTGGCAACTTTGGCTTTTAGAGCCCCTTCAAATATTACCCGTTCCCCTTTTAGATACGCCCTTTTTATATTGCCTGAAACCTTTATACTTATAGGGAAGTCCTTAAAAACATCCTTTAAATCAAGTTCATCAAGGTGTAACCCTTCAAGTTCAAGGCCCTTTTTTTCAAAAAAAAGCCTTAATTTTTTAAGAAGTAACTCTTTCTCCTTTTTTAAAAATAGGACAACTGGCCCTACCTCAAGATATTTTTTGCACAGGCTTATGGGCACTTTATTTGATTTAAAATAGATATTTGTCTCTTCCTTCAAAAGTCTTTTTGGTAAAAATGGCGAAAGATCAAGCCTTTTCCAGTATATATTTCCATTTTCGCAGAAATCTTCTCCCAAGGGATAGGATAAATTCAGGATAAGGCCTTCAAACAGAGGCCTTTTTCTAAATGAAACTTCTGAAGTTAGAAAAAGGCTGGCCCTTTTGGGCATTACCTTGAGATTTATTTTCCCGCTTGGCTCAAGGTCTAAAAGAAATGGATGGGAATTTGAATAGGCATCCCTCAAAAGTATATTGAACCACCTGTTAAGATTGGCATCTATTTGAATCTCGCCCTTTAAAAGGCGAGAAAAGCCATTTATTTGTTTCCCATTAAAAAATATCTGCATATTATTTGCCCTTAGGTTAAAGGGTCCATGAACCTTAAGATGTTTTAAAAGGATTTTATCCTTGAGATATGTCCCCTCTGCCTCAAAGGCTCCCCTTAGGGCCTTTAAGTCAAAAAACCAGGGGTAGATAAAGATGGCGCCATCTTCCCAACCGGCCTTGATTTTAAATTCGGTTTGCCCTCTCGCCTTCCATCCACTTTCAAACTTCAAAAGGCCTTTTAGATTTATGCCTTCAAAGGCATGATTTTCATCTCTTTGGCCTGAAAGATCTCTCAAATTCAGGTCAATTTGACAATCTAGAAAAGCTGCGAAAGAAGATGGGGAGAGAATAAAGAAAAGGGACTGAATGCCCAAGAAAAAAAGTAGAAAGAAAAGGGGCCCTTGTCTCACCTATTCCTTCCACCTCATTGGGAAAATCAGCCTTACCGTTGTCCCAAGCCCCTTTTGGCTTTCTATATCTATCTTCCCTTGGTGCTCAAGCATTATATGATGAACCATAATAAGGCCGACTCCTGTACCAGATGGCTTGGTGGTTACAAGTTCCTTGAAAAGACGCCTTTTAATCTTTTCATCAATTCCAATGCCGTAATCTTTTATCTCAACGGTAGGTCTTCCATTTATCCTGGCGATATTAATCTCTATAGGAGATCCTTCTATAGAGGCATCCAGGGCATTTTTTAACACATGAAGAAGTGCAACCTTCAGGGTCTTTGGATTTCCGTGAATCTTCAAAGGGCCATCATAATATTTGACCCTTAACCTTATATTCTTTTTCTCAAAACCTGGCATCCAGGCCTCCAAGACCTCCTTAACCAGATCATTTAGGTCTAGCTCAACAAAAAACACCTCCTGTTCCTTTACCAGTCCCTCAAAATCTTTAACTATCTGTTCAAGCTTTTTAGCCTCTTGAAAAATTGCCTTGACCTTGGTCAGAAAAGGAGAATCTTTTGGCATCTTTTTTAAAAGCAGCCTAGAAAGCCCTCCTATTACAGTTGCCGGGTTTCTTATTTTATCTGCAATCTTTAAGGCAAATTCCACAACAGTTCGCTCATGAACCAGGGATTCCATGTCCTTACTTAGTTCCAAAAGTTCTGCATTTACCTTATCAAGCTCTTTATTCTTTATGGTAAGGGTCTTTAAAAGCCTCAGGACCTCTTCGTGCTTTGCCCGAAGATTTTCCAAATAGGACTCTTCTATATCCTTAAAAAGTCTCTTTTTTATAATATCGTTTTTCTTTTCCAGGTCTTCGCAGGACTGGGTTGCACCAAAAAAAATAATTCTTATTCGATTTATTTCTCCCTTTTTCCCTTCCTCAAATTCCAACTTGTCAGTGACCTTTTTTGAAGAATAGATAAAGGCCTTGTCACTAGCTTCATTTTTAATAAATAAAAATGGGGCCTTTTCAGAAGAAAACTCTATCATGATCCCTGATTCAAATTGAGTAAGCCCAGGTATCCTCCTACAGATAATAAAGAATGTGGCAAGTCCTCCTTGTGAACGCCTTAAAATTCTCCTTGAAATCTCAGACGATATAAGGCCAATCTGAGATGACTTTATCTTGGAGAAGCCAAGGATATCTGAAAGGATCTTTGCCTTTGTCCTTACAAGGGGTATATCGTTCTCTTTTTTAATGACAAGGCTTAAAACATGTATATTATGATCTATTTTTTCCATTGCCAGATAAGTAAGCTTGCATCATCCGAAAACAATTGCTCTTCAGGAACTTCAAATAACATGTTAACAAGAAGAAGTGGTGAAAAATCCATCAGTTCTTTTGTAAAAATACCTGCCTTTATCCTGGGCATAATCTTTAACCCATCAGAAAAAATTATCCCCATCATATCTTTATGGGCTGAAAACCGTTTTTTAAAAATGCCATTTTTGACATTTATCTTTCCGATTATGCCTGGGTTTCCAACTATAAATTCTTCCTTTCCATCCCGGTTGACAAACTGTGACACATCACCGATTGCATAAATATCAACTAAATTCCTTTCAAAATCAAAATGCACTAGCTGCGCCATCAACCCCCGTGTTCCAAGAAGGGCATTTCCAAGTTCAAATAGACAGTCATTTGGGGCAACACTTGGTGAAATCCTTTCAAGAAGACCTTTTGCTTTACAAAGAATCTTAGCAGCTTCTTCTCCCTTACCTAAAACATCCATTAGCATCAATCTCATATATGGATATTCATATACAATTGAAATACCATCACCACTGTATCTTCCAAGTTTATTGGGACAAATCAGATAGGAAAATTTTACATGAGGGAAAATAAAGTCTTCATTTGGAGACCAGAAACAGGCACAAACCACTGTCTTATAAACTGCTCTCCTTTCTAAATTAAGGATATCAGGGCAGGGAACATTGCCAAAATGCCCAGAACAAATGGAAAAATCATTACTGAGCCTTTTTACGCAATTAAGACCACTTCTTAGACCTTTTCTAGGAAAATAATTTAAGTCTTTACCGTTAAAATCAAAGATACCCGGACCTTCATCAAGGCTGGAGATACTCATAAAACTCCTTTTTTCGTCTATCCTTTGTGAAAATAGCCTTATTTTCCCCCCAGAAGTCTTATGATCGAGATGGTTTTGAGATAGCTCAGAAGTGCAAAGGACAATATCTTCGACCCTATCCTTGTTAAATCCTGCCAAAAGGGCAATTTCCCTTGAAACTCTCCTTGCAATTAGGACGTGGGACTCTTCATTTATCTCTATCTCTCTAAAATGAGGCTGTATCTTTTCTAAATCCATTTAATGGCCTCTATATAAGTGCCACCTGTGATATTACTTGCTATCCGCACCTGATCTGCCAGCTTAAAGACGAGATTTAATCCCATGCCAAGTCCACCATCCTCTGAAGAGCCTGGAAGTAGTGCCTCGTCAAGATCTGAAATGCCCTTTCCCACATCTTCGCCAATTATCTTGACCACAGTCTTTCCTTCTTTGTTTAAAGCCTCTATTGTCACCCTGCCCCTTTTGCCATGTCTTAGGATATTTTTAGATATTTCATCAAGGATGGTAAGAAGCATGGCCTCTTTACTATCCCTTATTTGCCCCAAAAGATTTAAAATCCTTCTTAGTTCTTTTCTGGCAACTGGAATATCTAACTTGGATCGTATCAAAATTTCCTTTTTGACTGCTGGACACCTGGAATCCATGACCTTTTTAAAGGCCTTATTATGCGCCTTTAACAATTTTATATCCAAGCCTTTGTAAGGCCTGCTCGGTATCCAGGGCAAAAAGAAGACCCTTTCCAAAAGACATCTCAAAACTTTTTAGGGCAGCAATGGCATGGGCCCTTAGCCCGGTAATTACAATCCTTACCTTAAATAGCCTCATGGTATTGGCAAGTCTTTGGATATTTTCTGCCAAAAAGGTATCTATGACATCAACGTCACCAAGATCAACTATAACTGCTTTGCTTTTTCTTTTTTTTACCTGAGAGGATAAAGTCCTTAATAGGCTCAAGATGCCCTTATCATTTATCTCCTCCTGGATTGTAACCAGACAAATTTCTCCTAGATGGAAAATAGAATAGAGACGCATTATAAAGGTATCTTATTGTTCTTCCATAAAAACCGTGCTTTCCCTGTGCCTTTTTTGAAGCTTCATTAGCTTTTGGATCACATAATGAAGACCATCTGCCATTCGGCTTCGAACATTTATTGTCCCAAGGTCAACTCCAAGATGTGCCATTGTAAGGGCAATCCTAGATGAAATCCCTGTAAGTATCGCCTCACTTCCCATAAGCCTTACTGCATCTACTGTTTGAAGAAGATGATTGGCTACAGCAGTATCCACGTTTGGAACACCTGTTATATCAATTATCACAAAGGGGGCCCTTGTATGTTCAATAGTTACCAAAAGCCTCTCCATGGCCGACTGGGCCCTGTGGCTATCAAGGGTTCCAACCAAAGGTAGCGCCAAAACCCCGTCCCATACCTCTATCACTGGTGTGGAAAGCTCAAGTATCTCTTCCTGAAGATGCCTTATATCTTCATCACGCTTTTTCAAAAGCTCCTCTTGCTGTTTGACAATAAGGCGCTCCTTTTCAAGCCTGTCTGAAATGTCTATAAAATGCTCGACACAGCCAATAACTTCCCCTTTTAGGTTTTTTAGAGGTCTGCTGGCAAATTCAATGGGAATTTCCTTGTCTCCTACCTTTAAGGTGGTCTGGCCCTGATTGACACTGTTTTGGCTAGTGGCAACCTTGCAGGTGCAATTTTCTGTCTGACACATGGGGGTGTTAAATATCTCATAGCACTTTCTGTCAAAACAATCTCCTGGAGTCCTTCCAACCATTTCTGCACCTGCTTTATTGATAATTAGAATATTGTGCTCAAGATCTGTAACAAAGATACCAGAAGGAACAGCATTAATTATCTCAAATAAAAAGCCTTCGTCTCCCTGATAATCCTTAAGATTATTCATGGCCATCTCCTTTTTGGTCAGATGATTAAAAATTTTATCAGAAATCCAGAATTATGTCTAATAACTCGGTAAAAATTTAAAGTTATCTATATCTTTTCCGATTTTTTTAATAGTTCTGATTTTATGTCGATAAAAAGATTAGAATTTTGAGCAGTAAAAAGGAGGAAGCGAAAAATGTTTTTTAGCTTTTATTTCAAAAAGGAAGAAGAACAGACGTCAACTGAAAAGGCTGGTTTTACTTTGATTGAAATGGCAATAGTACTTGTCATAATTGGATTAATTATTGGAGCTGTTATGAAGGGCAGGGACTTAATAAAATCTGCCCAAATAAAAAATGCATATGAGACCTTTTTTGCAGCCCACTACAAACTCATAGGTTCATACTATGATAGGACTGGGAGAATTTTAGGAGACGGATGGATCAATGGTGGAAGCGGAAGGCCAAATGGTACAATGGATAATGTTTATCTTGGTAGTGCAGGAAACAGAAGAAGAATAGTAAGGGCACTTAGAAATGCAGGAATTGATATGTGCTCTTTAGTTAAAAGTAATATTACTTCCAATGAATGTGGAAGAAATGGTATAAATATTGGGCAAATTGCGCTAAACGGGGAATATACTAGATCAACAGTTTGGGTAGGCTATTATTACGGAACCTTTAATGGCAGGGTCAAAAACTATCTAAGGATTCAAAATATCCCAACAGATTTTGCAATTGCACTTGATAAGATGATAGATGGAGTGTCAAATTGCCAGTCAGGTTCATTTGTTGCCATAAGTGCATGTAATAACGGACAATGGCCTGATCCAAGCTCTACTCGAATTTCTCATGCCGCATGGCTATCTGAATTCTAATTTTCATATCATCCTCCTCCTTCACCTGTTAAAAGGCCCACAGTCTCCCCCAACTGTGGGCCTTACTTTAAAAAATACAGAATAGGCAGAATTATGGTTAAAAACAGAAAACCATTAGGAGAACTTTTAAAAGAAAATGGGCTCATTAATGAGCAACAACTTCAATTTGCATTAATTGAACAAAAGGCCTCTGGCGAAAAATTGGGGGAATGCCTTAAAAGGCTTGGCATAATAACGGATTCAGAGCTTGCCTTTGCCCTATCCAAACAAACCGATAAACCCTTCATAGACCTTAAATCGTTTACTCCAGACGAAACAGTACTAAAGATTCTACCGGCACATCTGGCTAGGGCCCATAATATTTTGCCACTTAAGATTGAAGGTCACACCATAGAAATCGCCATTGATGATCCTTACAATCTGGAATTACAACAAATAGTCATAAGGGCTACGGGCTTAAGACCGATTTTCTTCATCGCCTCTGGCTCTGAAATAAGAAAGCTTGTTGAAAGGTATTATTATCTTATTGAACATCCTGTTGACAAAGAAATTGCCGGTATAATTGACTTAGTAAGAGAACGTCCAAATGCTGATGTGGATGTCCTTAGACTTTCCAATCTTATTCTAACATCTGCTGTCATAAACAGGGCTACAGACATTCACATCTCTCCAAGTGATAAGTCATGTAGAGTTCTTTTTAGAATAGATGGAGTTTTGGAACCTCGACACATCTTTCCCATTTCTTTACACACAAAGCTCATAACCCATCTAAAGGTCGAGGCGAGAATGGATATCTCAGAGCAAAGGCGACCTCAGGACGGCAGGATAAGTTTTGAGTTTCTTGGAGATAGCTTTGACATAAGGGTATCCACTGTAAAAACAAATTTTGGCGAAAACATGGTCTTAAGGCTTTTGCCTTCAAGAGGAGAGTCTTTACTTGGTTTAGAGCAACTGGGGTTTGAAGAAGATCAACTTCATCTAGTCAACAGACTTTTTTCAAAACCCTACGGCATAGTACTTGTAACCGGCCCAACGGGAAGTGGTAAGACCACGACCCTTTACGCAGCACTTAGAAGGCAAAATGCCATTGAAAAGAACATAGTCACCGTTGAAGATCCAATTGAATACCAATTTTTGATGATTCGGCAGACCCAGGTAAATGAGAGGGCGGGTTATACCTTTGCATCGGCTATTAGGACCTTTTTAAGACAAGATCCAGATGTAATACTGGTTGGAGAAATTAGAGACAAAGAAACTGCAACTCTAGCAGTAAGGACTGCAATTACAGGCCATTTAGTGCTTTCCACCTTGCATACCAATAGTGCGATTGGGGCCATTGCAAGACTAAAGGACCTTGGAATCTCTCCATTTCTACTTTCAACAGCCATATCAGGCATTCTCGCCCAGAGACTTGTAAGAAAACTTTGCCCACATTGCAAAATCGCTTCAAAGCCTACTGAAGATGAGGCAAATCGATTCAATATTCCAAGGGACTCTGTAATCTATAGACCTGGCAAATGTCCCTATTGTAGAAATACAGGTTACATGGGAAGAACAGTTGTAGCTGAAATACTTGCCTTTTCAGAAGAGATGCTAAACATGGTTTCAAGGAATGAACCAATTAGTGAAATAAAGGCTCAGGCTGTAAAAGAAGGATTTTCCAGCCTTAAAGAACAGGCCATAAAGAAGCTCCTTAACGGAGTGACTAGCCCAGATGAAATAAGTAGAGTGGTTGGATAATGCCAATATATCAATATGAGGCAATATCAGCTACTGGTGAACGAATCATAGAACAAGGCGAATTTTCTTCACCAGTTGAATTATATTCCACATTAAGAAACCAAGGGTATCTTCTAATTGGCTATAAAAAAAGGTTTTTTTCAAATATCCCTTCTATTCCCCAAAAAATAAAAAGACTAGAGCTTGCCGAACTATTAAGAAATTTGGCCCTTGTAACCAGGGGAGGCATTCCCCTTGTTGATGCCTTAAAAGACATGGTCCAGTCTCCTGGAATGACTGGGCTAAAAAAGATCATTGAAAAGGTGATAAAACGCATTGAAGGCGGAGAGCTTTTTTCAGAGGCACTTTCCCATTACAAAACTACCTTTCCAAACATTGTTATTATTTTGGTAAGGCTTGGAGAAGAGACAGGAAGACTTGATAAAACTCTGGAAGACGCCGCAATCCATTTGGAAAAAGTACAAGAAATTATTGACAAAACCAAAAGAGCAATTAGTTATCCAATCTTTATTTTACTGGCAATGATTGGGGCCTTGGCCTTTTGGATACTATATGTGCTTCCAAAACTCTTTGAACTTTTTAAAAGCCTGGGCTTAAAAGAATTACCTATAACCACAAAGATATTGCTTGCAACTGTAGAAATTACTAAGACCTATTGGCCTGTATTCCCCGTACTAATTGCGATTTTTATAGTTCTTGGTTTCTTTTCCTCAAGAAACGAAAGACTCAAGTTTTTATGGGATAATTTCTGGACCCATTTCCCAATTATTGGAAGGATACTTAAATCATCCCAGCTTGCATTCTTTTTTGAATATCTATCTCTTCTTGCCTCTTCGGGTATAGATATCATAAGAAGCCTAGAGATAATGGAAGGAGCCATAACTCACCAGGTATTAAGGCACGGGATCAGGGACATCAGGGCTACAATTGTAGGTGGCGGAAATCTTTCCGAAGCATTTAAAAAGTGTACTCTTTTTGAGCCATTTATACTCAGGATGGTGAAGGCGGGTGAAAATTCAGGGAATATGCCCGAGCAGTTAAAAATACTTTCAGACCATTACATGGAAATAGTCAATAGAATGGTTGATTCCATTGCCAAAAAGATAGAACCCATCCTGATTGGATTTGCTGGCATGATTTTTGTTATTATAGCATTGGGTCTATTAGGACCTATTTATGACATGATGAGTAATATTAAATAGGCCAGCAAACAGAAATGGACAATTCCTTACCAGATTATCTAATATGGTTCGGGTTAAAAGAACCCCCATTTAGACTTTCTCCTGATCTCGAATACTATTATCCTTCAAAATCCCATAGACAGGTCTTAGAGGTCTTAAAATATGGAATAAACAGAGGGGAAGGATTTATGGTCCTTTCAGGCCATGCAGGGACTGGAAAGACCTTACTTTTAAGACTTCTTATGAAGGAAATGCCCCCTGAAAAAAGGACCGCCTTTATAGTGATGCCCTCTGTAAGCCCTAGAGGACTTCTTCTCCTTCTTTTAGAAGAGCTTGGTATAAAAACTGGCAACAATAACCCAGAACTAGCCCTTCTTTTAAAGGCATTCCAAGAATGCCTTTTAAAACTGGCAAATAGCGGTGAAAAACTCCTCATAATAATAGACGAGGCCCAAGATCTTCCCCTTGAAACAGTGGAACAACTTAGGCTTTTATCAAATATAGAAACCAACAAGGAAAAACTCGTCCAGATCCTTCTGGTTGGCCAACCTGAGCTTAAAAATCTCCTTTCAGACCCAAGGCTTTGTCAATTAACTCAAAGGATTGTTATTAATGAGACCCTTATGCCCTTATCCTTTGAAGAGACAAAGGACTATATCAATTTTAGGCTTACAAAGGCGGGAAGAGGAGATTTAAAATTTGATGACAAATTTCTAGAGCACCTTTATACCCATTCAAGAGGACTTCCAAGACTGATTAACAGGGCAATGGATAGGGCCCTATTGATGGCAGCAGCATCAAGATCTTCCGGACTTCAAAAAAATCATCTCGAAGCTGCCGCATCTACGCTACCAGAGCCTGGTTCAGTAACAAAAGAAATGGTCAATCCACCTAAAGCCCAAAAGGATATAAAAAATTATATTGCTATAAGTGCCATAAGTATCCTTATAACAATTCTTCTGATAATTGGTCTTTTTAAATTTGGCCTGATAAACATCTCTTGCAGTAACAGGAGTCGGGAAGCCTCTATTGCTACAAATAAAAAGATTCTAAAAAAGGATAGGGAGCTTAGTCCACCAAATTTTTCAAAAAAGCAAGAAAATTCTATTAAACACAATTAAAAAATCAACAAAATATGTCGATACCAAAAATGGGAGAAGCTTACTAATGGCGTAGGTTCCCTGTTTATATCACCTTAAAAGGACCAGGCAGGTGAAGATATTACCCTTTAAAAAGAAAATATGGATCGTCTCAAAAGAGGAGGGATCAACTTATAACGGTATCTGCCTAAAAAAATCAGGGAACAGCATATCTTTTTTAGAATACAGACAATTTGAAGATCCAAAGGAGCTTTCTTCAAAATCTGTCTATTTGACTTTTTTTTCTGAAAGAACGCTCATTACTAATGATACCTTTGTATCTGCCAAAAGGGATATTTTAGAGCTTCAAATAGATGAAAGGGTAAAAAATGTAGGCCCTTGGGCAGACGGGACAAGACTTCATCATTCACTCTTTCTTCTCTCCAAAGGAGAAAGACAGGATGAATACATTGTCCTTTCAACTCCAGAGTTGGACATTGAAAGGGTTGTAGATGACTTTAGCGGTTTTCGAATAAAGGGGTGCTTTCCCCATATAGCTGCAATCTCAGCCCTTGTTGGACAATTAACAGATGAAGCCGTAATATCATGCTTTTTATCAAGGGGCCTTTTAGAGGTAATTGTATCAAAAGACTCCATACCTTATTATTCCCAGATTTCTCCATTTGATATAGGAGAAGGGCTTGAATTTGAGGTTTTGGCCCAGACAATTTTTTCAGTGCGCCAAATTATTGGCTCAAAGCTAAAAGAAGATGTCAAAAAAATTCTATTTTTTGACAGGAATTTTACAAGCTATCCTGAAAAAATAGGCAGTGAATCCACGTGGAACCCTGATCTTTCAAATTTAATAAAAGCAGGAGATGAAACCCTTTTTTATAGATTCCCAGACCTCTTAGGCACTATCTTTTGTGACAAAAATTTTGATTGCCTACCAGCATCCATAAAGAAGAAATATTTCTTTAATGATTTAAATAAGGCGGTTACCACAATTTCTGCAACCTGTAGTATCTTTTTGGCTTTAGCTTTACCCAAGCTCAATACTGAGTTGAAATCGTCCTTAGAAAACTATCAAAAAGTTATTGAAAGCCTTCGTAATGAAAAACTGAATATCGAAAAAGAGATCCCATCCCGTCAAAACACCCAAAAACTTCAAGAAATAATAGGCATCTGGAACGAGATTCAGGAAGAACCAAACCTTTCCAAAGCCTTAATCGATATATCATCTTTGCTACCAGATAAGGTCATAATCGTTCACATGAAAATAGAAAGAGAAGGCCTCAAATCCCAAGAAAATATGACAGAAGAAGGAGTTAAAGAAATTTCTGAGCCTGATGAAATTATGGAAGAAGAAATAAATGATGTAGGCCCAGAAGAAAATATTCTAAAATATGAAAAACTTATTGGAACATTAAAAATGCATCTAACCCTTTTTTGTCAGGGCGATTTTCATAAGGTCAAAAATAAATTTGAACAGACTATAAGCAGCTTGAAACAGCACTTTAAGGTCAAAAAAATTAAATGGGGTTATCAAGAAGAAAAGGATTCAGGGCTTCTTTATGTAGAGATACCAATTGAAAAGGATGGCAATGAAAAATCTTGGTCTTAGTAAACATATTATAATTCTTTTTCAAATACTAGCTATCTCCCTTTTTTTAGTGC
>JALXCD010000027.1 GCA_026991135.1 Deltaproteobacteria bacterium
CAAGAGCAAAGGCTGCTTCAGGAAAGCCAGAATTTGGACTTTCACTGTATCGTGACTGTCTGTATGCACCAAGGATTATGGAAACAGGGTTCTTTTTAAAGAGGATAAGGGCGGAAAGGGCTATAAACAAAGGTGAAAGCCTGGCTGGCACAAAATTTAAAAGGTCATCAAACCTTGCTGAAAAAAGGCCAAGGTCTTTGTATTCCTTGTTCTTATAGCCAATCATGGAATCAAGAGTACTTACCATCTTAAAGGACATTACAAAGGAAGGCCCTCCTATTGCACCATAAAAAAAAGGAGAATAAATGCCATCCACCAGGTTCTCAGAAACTGTTTCGATAACAGACCTGGATATTTCCCCCTTTCCCATGTTCTCCGTATCCCTGCTAACAAGATAAGAAAGCCTTTTTCTGGCGTCATCTAGCTTCCCATTTATTAAAAGCTTATGTACCCTTTTTGCCTCATCTGCCAAGCACCTCAAACATATACCAAAATAGATGATGAAGGCAGAAAAAAGGATAAAGGCCCACTGGGAAATGCTTTTAAAAAATCTTCCGCAAAAAAAGGTTACAGAAAAGGAAGCTATTACCAGAACCAAACAAATAAAGGCGCCAGATAGCCTCTTATCTAGGGAACTTGCCCTTCCCCATTTTTCAAAAAATGATATGGCTGCTCCCATTAGCCTTATTGGGTGAAAAGACGTATCTTTATCACCAAAGACTAGATCAAAAACTATGGCCAAAAGAAAGATAATGACTAAAGAGGAGCTACTGTGACATTCGATCATGTTTCAGGGCAAGATTCAATGAGTGAAATAAGATGCTCTGTATCACAATTTTCCCTTAGCCAATCTGCCAGAAGGTCAAATTGTCTTTCTCTAAATGCCCTATAATTTATGGTGGATGAAAGCCTATTTAGGCCAAAATTTTTCCTCACAAGATTTAAAAAAAAGAGCCTAAATTCATCGTTTTCAAATACTCCGTGGCAGTAGGTACCAAATACATTTAATTTTTTATTAAAAAGGCCAAGCTCAACCCCGTGACCTTCAGAAATAAATTCGATGTCACTGTTCAAATCTCCTGTTAAATCGGTCTTTCCCATATGTATTTCGTAACCCTTAACCTTAAAAGAGGGTTTCATTATTTCACCAATTTTTAAAGGAAATTCTATTTGTCTTAAGACCTTTTTGTCCTCCATCCTTGTTACAATTGGCAAAAGGGAAAGGCCTTGATATTCACCAGGGCTGCCGTCACTTCCTGTTTCATCAATTATTCGCTCCCCTAGCATTTGATACCCTCCACAAATACCTACAATAAACCCTCCCCTTTTTAAAAAGGCATAAATTTTATCTTTCCAGCCCCTTTCAAGCAAAAAGGCAAGGTCTGCTGTGGTGGCCTTTGTGCCGGGAAGGATCAAAAGATGACTTTCATCCAAAAAGGAAGGATCATCACTTATCTTTATTTCTACCTTTTCCTCAAGGGAAAGCGGGGAAAAATCAGTAAAGTTACTTATCCTTGGAACCTTTGCTATAAGAATCTTTAAAATATCCCCTGAATGACAGGAACCTTTCTCAAGTTTTTTGACAAACACCCCATCTTCTTCATCAATGTGAATATCATTGAACCAGGGCAAAACACCAAGTACTGGTCTAGGGACAAGTTTTTCAAACATCTCAATCCCTGGAGTCAGAAGGTTCACATCTCCCCTGAACTTATTTATCAAAAAGCCCCTTATTAATTCTTTGTATTTGTCCTCAACCAGGTCAAAGGTGCCCTTAAGGCTTGCAAAAACCCCTCCCTTATCAATATCTGCCACAATTATCACAGGGGCCTTGGCATATTCTGCCATCTTCATGTTTACAAGGTCTGTCTTTCTCAAATTTATCTCAGCAGGGCTTCCTGCACCTTCGAGAACAATAACATCAAAATCCCTCTTAAGGCTCTCATAGGCCTCTTTTACAACCTGCCAGTGCTCCTCTGCCTTTTTATAATAATCCCTGGCAGAAAGATGCCTGGAAGGCTCACCCATTAAAATCACCTGGCTTTTTGAATCTGCAGACGGCTTCAATAGTATGGGATTCATTCTCACATCAGGTAAAAGGCCTGCTGCCTCTGCCTGAAAAACCTGAGCCCTTCCCATCTCCTTTCCGTCAGCGGTAACAAAGGAATTAAGTGCCATATTCTGTGCCTTAAATGGTGCAACTTGCAGCCCTTCTTTTTTTAAAAGCCTGCAAAGGGCAGCCACTACAATACTTTTCCCAACACCAGAACCAGTGCCTTGAATCATTATTGCTTTTGTCATTTATAGTTTCCTGAGAATCAAGTGATACTGACTTCGATGGACAGCGTGAGATGACCGATTATCGTTTTCCATAATAAATTAGAGACCTCTGAAAAAGGCGCTTTAATTCAAAAATTGTTGGGCTTATAACCATAAATATATTGCGAATCAAGTAATGTTATCAAATACAGTTAAAACTTTTGGCATATTTAGCCACTTTCTCCATGAT
>JALXCD010000028.1 GCA_026991135.1 Deltaproteobacteria bacterium
ATATAGGAAAAAATTCCCAAGACCTAAGGGTACCCTTCATGAACAGCAAATTTTCCCACTGGCTCTGGTCAGAGAATCTTTCAAAAAAGAAAAAGGGAGTTGACTGGGTATTAAAGGCATTTTTGCGCATAGTTGTTATCATTGCCATAGGCTTTAATAAGCATAAACTGGAGCTCAGGGCAAGTGCCCTTACATACACGGTTATATTATCCTTGGTCCCAGTTCTAGCAATGGGGACAGCCCTTGTTAAGGGCCTTGGCGCAGATAACTATATGAAAGAGGCGGCTTACAGGATGCTTGAAGAGCTTGAAGAGATTTCTTCATCAAAGCCGTTAGAGGATGATAAAAGCTTATGTGCTGTAAATGGCACTGGTGAGATAAAATCCCGAACGTCACCAGTTTTAAAAAGTGTCCAGGCCAAACATCTTAAAAAGGCAATTGACAAGATATTTGATTATGTTGACAAGACAAACTTTGCTGCCCTTGGCTGGCTGGGAATAGTTGCATCACTGCTTACTATTGTTTCGTTGATGTCTCACATCGAGGAGGCCATGAATACTATTTGGCAGACAAGGCGAACAAGAGAGATAGGCAGAAAGGTTATTGATTACATAGCGCTTATTGTCCTTTTGCCGCTTTCTGTAAATGTTGCCTTTTGGGCAATTACTGCCACCCAGAATGAATCTTTTATCGAAAGCATTGCTGCAACTTTAAAAATATCCTGGCTCCTGACTCTTATCTTTAAGTTTCTTCCATTTTTTTTGATAATTGGAACATTTACCATTCTATACCGATTCATGCCAAACACATGGGTAAGGGTAGGGCCTGCATTTGTCGGAGGGTTGATAGGTGGAGCGGGATGGATCGCAGTCCAGACCCTTTACATTAAATTGCAAATTGGTGTAGCCAGATACAATGCAATTTATGGGTCTTTTGCAACATTACCTCTTTTTATATTCTGGCTTTACATTGGATGGATAGTTTTTCTTATAGGGGCTGAGGCCTCCTATGCAATTCAGAACTATAAAAGGCTAAAGCCCATCAAGAGGCCTCTTTCTCCCATTAAAAAATTGGGTCTTGCCATTGACATTATGGAGCTTGCATATAAGCAACACGATACTGGAAAGACAATTACTCCGGATTTTTTGGCAGATGAACTGGGGCATCCCCTTACGGAAATAGATGGGGTCCTAGAAAGACTTATTGCAGAAGGGTTTCTCGTGCCCACAGAAAGACACGAAGAATACCTTCCTGCCATTTCCAGGAGAAATCTTGATTTTTCAAGGCTCTTTGAAAGCCTATGCGGTGCACCAAGTCATTTTAAAAGTTACGGTGATGTTGTAACCACAAGACTTTACGAGTTCAATCTAGAAAAGATTGAAGAGTTAAAAAGAGATAGAGACTATTATGTCAGGGATGTCAAAGAGTTGTAAAGTGGCTGTCTTTGACCTTGGTACACAGACCTTTCGAGTTGTAGGAGCAAAGGTTACAAAAAGAGGGCCGGAGATAATTTTTTCTTTAAGAAAAAATGTACGTCTTGGAAAGGACTTGTTGGAAACAGGTGAGTTTAGGCAAGATGCCATAAAAAGTGGTATAGATGCCCTTTTGGAGTTTAAAAGGAAAATCGAAAAGGAAAAAATAGAAAAATTTTTGGCTATTGGAACCGAGGCCTTTAGACGTTCAAAAAATAGCCCTTTATTTTTAAAAAAGGCAAGAAAACTAGGCATAGCGATAGATATAATTTCTCCACAAAAAGAGGCGGAGTTGGCAGTAAGAGGCGCCTATCTCACAGTTCCTGAACTGTCATCCCCCTGGGCCATGATTGATTTGGGAGGAGGAAGCACTGAGATCGTTTTTTGTAAGGAACAAAGGCCTGAAAAGTTATTCAGCCTTTCCATGGGGGCAGTCTCTGTCCATGAAATGGCCCAAAAAAGAAAGATAGTGGATTTTAAGGGGTTTCGTTTATTTGTTGAAGAATTTTTTTTAAAAGAGATACAAAGAGCTGGTTTAAAAAAACAAAAGGTCAATTCTGCTTTAGCAACTGGAGGAACTGCCACAACAGTTGCAGCAGTTTTGGAGGGCCTTTGGCCCTATGATCCTAAAAGAGTTAGGGGTTACAAGGTTTCTTTGGATCAATTAGAGGACCTGCTTGAACGGATTTTTTCCCTTTCTGCTGAAAAGAGAAAGACAGTGAAGGGGCTTGAACCTGAAAGGGTGGATATTTTTCCCACAGGCATTGCAATTTTGATTGAGATTATTAGATATTTAGATTTAAAAAAGATAACCATTAGTGACGGAGGCATCCTTTTTGGATTTTTGGCCTTCGCACTTGAAAAGGAGTGTGGATTTTATGTTGAACCATCCAGTGCCAGAAGCCTATACATTTGATGATTTACTTTTAGTTCCTTCTTTCTCCCAGGTCTTACCTGCAGAGGTTGATGTTTCTGCACCACTTACCAAAAAGATACGTCTTAATATTCCGATTTTAAGTGCAGCTATGGATACAGTGACAGAGGCAGATACTGCTATTAGCCTTGCACGTGAGGGGGGCATAGGCATAATTCATAAAAATATGTCAATAAAACGTCAGGTAAAGGAGATTGAAAAGGTCAAAAAATCTGAGAGTGGAATGATTATAGACCCGGTTACTGTGACCCCTAAACACAAGTTATGGCAGGTCCTTGAAATAATGAAAGAATTCAGGATATCAGGCGTGCCTGTTGTTGAAGGGCGAAAGCTTGTTGGAATAGTGACTAATAGGGACTTGAGATTTGAGACAAATCTTGACCAGGAAGTCAAAAATGTCATGACCACCAAAAATCTAGTCACAGCCCCTGTAGGTATTACCCTTGAAGAATCAAAAAAGCTTCTTCATAAGCACAGAATAGAAAAACTCTTGGTGGTTGATGAAAATGGGAACTTGACAGGCCTAATAACTATCAAGGACATAGAGAAGATAAAAAAGTATCCAAATGCCTGTAAGGATAAACTTGGTAGGCTAAGGGTAGGCGCTGCAGTTGGAGTCGGTCCCGAGCGAGTTGAACATGCAAAGGCGTTAATGGAGGCTGGTGTTGATGTAATAGTAATAGATTCAGCCCACGGTCATTCTGCAAATGTTATTTCTGCAGTAAAAGAGATTAAGAAGGAATTCCCAGAACTTGAGGTTATTGCGGGGAATGTAGCGACATCAGAGGGTGCTGAGGCCCTTTTGGAGGCAGGAGCAGATGCTATAAAGGTTGGGGTTGGCCCTGGTTCAATTTGCACTACAAGGATAGTTGCAGGCGTTGGAATGCCTCAACTCACTGCCATTCATAACTGCGCAATTGTCGCTAATAAATATGAAAGACCAGTAATCGCAGATGGAGGCATAAAGTTTTCAGGAGATCTTACAAAGGCCATAGGAGCCGGCGCTCACTGCGTAATGATCGGAAGCCTTCTTGCAGGAACGGATGAAAGCCCTGGAGAGCTTGAGCTTTATAAAGGACGTCAATATAAGGTTTATAGAGGAATGGGCTCTCTTGGAGCTATGAAGGAAGGTAGCAAAGACCGCTATTTTCAGGACGATGTCAAGGTTGTCTCAAAGCTAGTTCCAGAAGGGATTGAAGGAAGAGTACCATATAGGGGTCCGCTTGCAGCAACTATCTATCAGCTTGTTGGAGGTCTTAGGGCCGGCATGGGCTATCTTGGTTGTAAAACCATTGAGGAACTCAGGGAAAATGCTCGTTTTGTAAAGATTACTCCGGCTGGCCTTAGAGAAAGCCATGTCCATGATGTAATAATAACTAAGGAATCCCCTAACTACTGGGTAGAAGGATATTAAGGCCATCATGGCAAAACAAAGTCTTCTTATTGTTGATGACAAAAAAGACATGCTTTCTTTATTAAAGCGTGTCATTGCCCCGAAGTTGGACTGCGAGATAGATCTAGCAGCTTCCGCCTATGAAGCCATCGACCTTGTAAAGAAAAGAGGACACGATGTAGTGCTAACTGATATAAAAATGCCTGATCTTGACGGCATCTCTCTAATGAAGGAGATCATAGCCTTTGATCCTACCATATCTGTCATTATTATGACGGGCTACGCCACCATTGAGGGTGCAGTCCAGGCCTTAAAGGAAGGTGCCTTGGATTTTTTTCAAAAGCCCTTTGATAATGACATGGTTATTCACTCGGTTAAAAAGGGCTTTGAAAGAACAAGCCTTTTAAGAGAAAATAGGAGGCTTCAGGAGCAACTTCAAGGGTCTAAGGAAAATTATGGTTTTGTTGGTCAATCCAGCAAGTTAAAAAAGATACTCGAGTTGATTTCAAGGGTGGCAGACGCCGATGTAACAGTTCTCATTAGGGGAGAAAGTGGTACCGGAAAAGAGCTTGCTGCAAGGGCACTTCATGAGATGAGTAGAAGGCGAAACAGAAAGATGATAACAGTAAACTGTCCAGCCCTTCCTGAACATATCCTTGAAAGCGAGCTATTTGGTTATGTTAAGGGTGCATTTACAGGCGCAACATCCAATAAAGAAGGGCTTTTTTTGGCTGCCAATGGCTCAACCATACTTTTAGATGAAATTGCCGATATTCCCCTTTCCATACAGACAAAGCTTTTAAGAGTCCTTCAGGAAAAGGAGATAAGGCCTCTGGGGAGCACCAAGTCTATAAATGTGGATGTGCGAGTTATAGCATCTACAAATCAGAACCTTGAGGAAAAAATAGAAAAGGGAACCTTCAGAGAAGACCTCTTTTACAGATTAAATGTTGTTTCCATACACATGCCTTCACTTAGGGAGATAGCTGAAGATATTCCCCTTTTGGCCCAGCACTTTCTGGAAAAATATTCAAAGGAATATGGTAAGGAAGGCCTTGAATTTTCGCCAGAAAGCATAAGATGCCTGTTACAAAGGGAATGGAAGGGTAATGTCAGGGAACTTGAAAATGCCATAAAAAGGGCGGTTCTTTTGGCCCAAGGGGATACTATTTGGCCAACAGACATTCCAAAGGAAAACGGAGGAAGTGAAACTCATCAAGGTATTGTTATGCCTTGTGTATCTCATCTTCCATATAAGCAGGCAAAAGAAGAGATACTTAATTTCTTTTCAACTGCCTATTTTACCAATTTGCTAAAAAAGACAAACGGCAACGTGACACTGGCAGCCAAAAAATGTGGCTTAGAACGCCAAAGCCTTCAGAGGCTTTTAAGAAAGTATAAGATTGATTCATCCAGTTTCAGGAATCTTAATTAGTTAGAAATGTACTTAAATTAAAATAAGGGAGGTAAAAAATGGCCAAGATAAAAAGGGCAATTATAAGTGTTACTGACAAAACAGGTGTAGCTGAACTTGCAAAAGAGTTATCAGAGATGGGAGTCGAGATCGTTTCAACAGGTGGAACGGCCAAGGTTATCAGGGAAGCTGGTGTCAATGTAAAAGATGTATCAGAGCTTACGGGTTTTCCTGAAATGATGAATGGACGAGTAAAGACCCTTCACCCAAAGGTTCATGGTGGTATCCTTGCCCTAAGAGACAATGAAGAGCATGTTTCCCAGATGAAGGAGCATGGCATCCCTGAAATAGACATGGTGGTTGTCAATCTCTATGCCTTTGAAAAGACTGTGGCAAAGGAAGGAGTAACCTTGGCAGAGGCAATAGAGAATATAGATATAGGTGGGCCTACACTTCTAAGATCATCCGCCAAGAATTTTAAATTTGTTACTGTCGTGGTTGATCCTTCTGATTATGACAAGGTTATTAAAGAGATGAAGGAAAACAATGGCGAAACCACCCTTAAGACGAGATTTGAGCTTGCCAGAAAGGTCTTTGCCACCACAAGTGCCTATGACACTGCAATAACCAATTACTTACATACCATAGATGTGGATTCAGATCCCTATTTTAAATAAATATTTTCATGATTTGTATTTCGGTATTTGGAAAGGATCAAAAAGAAGTCTTGAGGCGGTTGGAGGCTGCCAATGGGCTTTGTGACATTATAGAAATCCGTCTGGATCTAATTAAAGAAAGAGATTCCCTTGATTTTGGCACCCTTTTCAAAAAATCAAAAAGGCCGCTTATTGCAACCAACAGGGCCTTGTGGGAAGGTGGCTCCTTCAATGGCCCTGAGGAGGAAAGAATTGGTCTCTTGATAGATGCCCTGGAATCTGGTTTCCCCTATGTTGATATAGAATATAAGACAGAGAAAAGGCACATTGAAAATCTTTTGAAAAGTGCCACGGAAAAGGGTGCCAGGGTAATTTTGTCATATCATAATTTTGAAGAAACCGAGGATTCCCAAGCTTTGCTGGCCCTTTTCGACAAGATGTCATCTCTAAATCCATATATCATTAAGATTGTTACCATGGCAAAAAAAGAGCAGGATTTTTTAAATCTCATTCCTTTATTTACAAGGGCAAAAGACAAGGATTTGAAAATCATTTCATTTTGTATGGGGGAAAAGGGTAAATTTTCAAGGCCTTTTTGTTTATATCTTGGAAGTTTTTTATCATTTTCAGCCCTTGATGAAGATGCCCTTTCTGCACCTGGTCAGATACCAATATCAAATTTCAAAAAGATTCTAACACTTTTAAACAATTAGCAATGGAAATACTCTTGACCAATGATGATGGTATTCATGCCCTTGGTCTTTGTGCCCTTTATGAATCTTTTAGGGCAGATGGGCATAAGGTTACAGTAGTAGCACCTGATGGAGAAAGGAGTGCAGTGGGCCATGCCCTTACGATTTCGGACCCAATTAAGGTTAGAAAAGTTTTCAAAGAGGGACAGATATTTGGGTGGGCAGTTAATGGTACACCTGCTGATTGTGTGAAACTTGCAATAAACTCACTTCTAGATGTAAAGCCCGATATTGTTATTTCTGGCATAAACCGGGGGGCTAATGTAGGGATTAATTGTCTTTATTCTGGAACTGTATCAGCAGCAACAGAGGCAGCAATATTGGGTATAAAGGCCATAGCTATTTCTATTGCTAGTTTCAGTGATTTAAACTACTGTTATGCAGCCTTTGTTGTTAAAGATATAGTCAACTGGTTTTATAATTCAAATACAAGTTGTAAAGCAATAAATGTAAATGTTCCTGCACTACCTGCACATAAGATTAAAGGAATAAAAATTACAAGGCAATCTACTAGTCCATTTAATGAAAAATTTGAAAAAAGAATTGATCCACGAGGTAATGTATATTTTTGGCAATATACCTCTAAGGTCAAAGAACTCCAGGTGGATACAGATATATATTGGTTAAAAAAGAAATTTATAACAATAACACCAATAAAATTTGACTTAACAGATCATTCTTGCCTTAACGACTTGGTCCTCTCTAAAATTAATTAAAATTACAAAAAATTGCTTAATCTTTATCTAATTTATTGACATAATAAGACAATTGTAATAGCCTTAAATTAAAGTAGGTTAAATAAGGAGGACTAATATCATGGCACGTAAAAGAAGCAGGCCCTATACAGTCGAAGATGTAGAATTTGTCCATAAACATTATGCTGAAATGACTGCAAGTGAAATAGCAGAAGAGTTAGGTATTAGCAAATTTCAAGTGTCAAAAATTGTCAGTGAATTAAGAAAGCATATCGATCTTCCAAAGAAAACGGCAAAAAGGCCAAACCCCATTCTCGAATATCTAAAATCTAAGGGCTTACCAATTAAGGAAGAGGCTAAGAAAAAGAATACAAGGTCTAGAAAGAAAAAATAAATCTTTATAACCACCTTAATTAAAAAGACAAACGGCTTAGACTGTTTGTCTTTTTTTGTGTCTAAATTTTGACAAATCCCCTTTTTCTTACACTTCTTATCAAAGAATTCTCCTCAAAATAGGATATGGCATTGACCTTGCTTTTTAGATCGATGCCATGGAAACGCACTGTAATGCAAAGATATATAAGATTATAAGCATTTTTCTTTTTTCATTTTTCCTGTTTTTTTTAACGGCAAATTCATTACTTGCCATAAATAACAGGGACGATGAGCTTGCCTGGAAGACTATAGAGCCAAAGATAGAAAGCTTTTGGAGGGATTATCAGACTAGTCCCCAGAGGTTAAAGCAAACCGTCTGGCCCTTGATTTCAATGCTTAAAAATTTCATTAAGGCCTATCCAAATTCAAAGAGAATACCCGAGGCCTATTTCATACTCGGAGAAGCCTATAGTGCGGTATCTTACTGGCCTGAAGCAGAAGCACATTGGAGAATAGTAATTAGATACTATCCCAATAGTCAGTGGACAAATCAGGCTTTGAGCAATCTTATTCATCATTATGAAGCCACTGGAAATCAGAGGAAACTAAGGAAATTTTATAAAGAGATAATTCGTCAATTTCCTGACACTATTGCTGCAAAGACCATTAAGGTGATACTTGCTAAAAATCTACTGGCAAAGGGCAGAAAAGACATTGCAGAAAAGGTGGTAAAAAGAATTGAAACATCAACAATTAGGGCTGAAGTTGATGTTCCAGAGCTTTTGGATCTTAAGGCCAGGCTTTCCCTTTTGAATAATAGGCCACAAGAAGCAATTAGCTATTGGTTAAGATATCTAAATCTTACGCGATCAATTGCTGCCAGGGCTTCAACACTTTTTTCAATTGCAGAAACATATAGAAAAGAGGGAGATTATCTTAAGGCTAGGAAATACTATGCCTTAATTAGAAGAGATTATACCAGTCAACCTGAATATCTATTTGCACGTTTTCGAATGATTCAGATGGATGAAGAGGCAAGGAAAAGACTTTCACAGTATACAAGAGGGAAGGTCAAGTCTCCAGATTTTGTAACATCTGAGATGATCTTTGAAAAGATTCTTAAAAAATTTCCGAGACATCCAATTACTAGAGAAGTCAAAAAGGAATATGTAGATTTCGAACTTCAAAAGGGTGACTATCTAAAGTGTCTCGAACTTGCTAATCACTTCCTTAAGAGTGATCCAGAAAATCCGTATTCATCTAGTATCCTAAATCTTGCAAAACTTGCACAAAAAAGACTTTTGGAAAGAAGGTATTCTACTGATCACTTAAAAGCTATTGTAGCCAAGAGTACTTCATTACTAAAAAACGGTCTTAATGAAGATATTAAGAAACTTTTGCAAGTTGCTTTAAATAAAAAATGGATTGAACTTCAGAACCAGCTCCTAAATGAAAAAAGACCATTAGAGGCAATAAGTGAGTACTGGAGATATCTAGTTTTTTTTAAACCAAAAAATGGGACTATTTCCTTAGCAAAAAAGGCCCTTTTAGCAATAGATAGGAGTCTTTTAAAAAAAGAGAAATTTGAAGATCTAGTCAATTTTTATCTCTTTAATAAGGAAAAAATAGATCAATTAAGGGTTCCAGATCACTATTATTATCTAGCAAGGGCGTATTCAGGGTTGAATTTTAGGAATCCAAGTCTAAGAGCCTTTTATAAAGCGTGGCATATGGGGCCGTCAAAAAGTTTACGTTGCCCTCTTTTAATCAACTGGACCTTTGAAGTATTTCGGGCAGAAAGGGTAAAGATATCTGAAGATACACTTGCTCTTTTGGACATATATTGTCCTGACTCCTCCATGACCTCAAAGATTTTATTTCTAAAATCAAAGCTAGCACTATGGCAGGGCGATTATAAGGCTGCCTTTAACATGGCCTACGACAGTGTTTCCATAAAGCCAGAGGCTCAAAATACCTACCAGGCATTAAGATGCGGGATACTTCTGGGCAAATGGGATATGGTAAGAAAAATATTTAAGGAAAATAGTCACTTACTTAAAAAGGATAGACAAAGAGATATCTTACGATTTTGGGGTGACGAGGCCTATTCCTTGGATGAAATTAAAGAAGCAAGATATGCCTATAATCTTTTAGAAAACCTCGAAAAGGAAAGTCCATCAATAACATTTCGAACTCTTTTAGTAAAAGCTAAACAAAAAGGGGCATCAAAGACAATAAAAGATTGGAAGGACCTATCTAAGAATGGAGCTGGTATCTGGAAAAAGGCAGCAAAGGCAGAAGAGGAATACTATAAGTTTATTAAGGGAGCAGAAGGTTCTCTATGATGTTTGAAAGGGAAATGGAAAGGGTTCTTTTAGTAGGAGGAAGTGTAAATGAAAGGCTTAAGGTCCAAAGTCACTTAGAGGCCCTTGGACTCGATGTTACTACATCTCCTGATATCTCACTAAGTGTCAAGCTATTTGAACAAAATGACTATGACCTGACAGTGCTATTTCATCAAAGGGAATTATTTGATGCCTTGGAATTTTTAGAGGCCATAAAAGAGTTGCCAAAGCCCTCCAGGGTTGTTGTTCTTTCAAAAGAGGCAAGTATGGAAGATGCCCAGCGCATCATGGAGCTGGGTGCACTAGATTTTAGACTACCCCCTTGGACAGGTGAAGTCCTTGGTTTTGTAGTTAAAAGGGCCCTGGCTAGTCGTCCACCGGGAAAAGAAAAAAAAGAAGAAAAGAATCAGCTAGAAAATGGCCTTAATAAAAAATGCTCTTTGAGTCATAATTTTGACAGATACAAGATTTTAACAAAGAGTCCTCTTATGGAGGACATTCTCTCAAAGGCAAAAAGTGTAGCAAAAAGCAAGGCCACTGTTTTGATTCAGGGAGAAAGTGGTACAGGTAAGGAGCTTTTAGCACGCTATATTCATCAGCATAGCGACAGGGCCTCAGGGCCTTTTGTGGCAATAAATTGCGCGGCCCTTCCAGAGACCCTCCTTGAAAGCGAGCTTTTTGGTCATGAAAAGGGTGCCTTTTCAGGTGCCATTATGAAAAAGCTTGGAAAATTCGAGCTGGCAAATGGTGGAACCATACTTTTAGATGAGATTACCGAAATGGCCTTGCCACTTCAGGCAAAGCTTTTGAGGGTCCTTCAGGAAAATGAAATTGACAGAGTAGGTGGTCATTCTCCTATTCCAATCGACGTACGGGTGATAGCTACGACAAATCGTGACGTTTTGGCAGCAGTTCGGGCAGGTAAGTTTAGAGAGGACCTCTATTTTAGACTAAATGTGATTCCTCTCAAAGTTCCGCCATTAAGGGCAAGAAAGGAAGATATTGGCTATTTGGCAGAGTATTTCCGCGAGCACTTTGTAAAGGAATATGGAAAAAATGGGCTCAAATTTGCAAAAGATTGTCTCAAAAAACTTTCTGAAAGAAAATGGAATGGAAATATAAGAGAACTCAAGAATATTGTTGAAAGGGGAGTTCTTTTAGCAAGGGGAAAGGAAATAACCCTGCAAGATTTGCTCGGTGATGAGCTTGAAATGGATGAAAATAATTCAGCCCATGATAAGGGAGCAAGTCTTGGAAAGGATATATTTGACCTTGGAGAAGTCGAAAAGGAAATGATAAAAAGGGCGCTTTCCAAGACAAAGGGTAACAGGACCCATGCAGCCAAGCTTTTAGGTATAAGTGTTCGTACCCTTAGAAACAAACTGGCCGAATACAGGACCATGGGGCTTGTCCTTTAGGAGGGAGCATGGATAGACTCTTTGGACCGGTTTTTGACATAATGCAACGGGCCTTAAGTCTTAGGATCAAGAGGCAGTCAGTCATTTCATCCAACCTGGCAAATGTGGATACCCCTGGCTACAAGGAAAAGGATGTCAATTTTAAAAGGCTCATGGAGTCATACATGGAAGAAAAATATCCCAGTGAAAGCTCAAAAGGGTCAGATGGGGGCGAACTCGGTCTAAGGGTTACAAACAAAAGACATCTTACGCCAGATGGTAATGAGCCTGTTGCGGCGATAATTGAAAGCAAGGAAAGGGGTGTGCCAAACAATGTTGACCTTGATGAGCAGATGGCAAAGCTTTCAGAAAATAACATTCAGTATCAGATAGTTACTGAGATGCTTTCCAAAAAGCTCGAGCTTATCAAGAATGCCATTACCGAGGGAGGTAGGCAATGAATCTTTTTACTGCTTTTAAGATCAGTGCAAAGGGCCTTATGGCCGAAAGGACTAGGCTTAATGTCGCCTCCATGAATCTGGCAAATGCCCATGTTACAAGAACCCTTGATGGAGGGCCATATAGGGCAAAGTCTGTCGTTTTTCGTGCTATTCCCATCTCAAAAAAAGACTTTGATATAGATAAGGGGTTTGAAAATGAGCTCTTAAATGCCCTTAAAGAGGTTCAGGTAGCAAAGGTAGTTGATGACAAGACTCCATTTATTGAGCGTTTTGATCCAACTCATCCTGATGCAGATGAAAATGGAATAGTTAGGCTTCCAAATGTGAATATTATGGAGCAGATGGTTGATTTAATGGAGGCTCAAAGGGCCTATGAAGCAAATCTATCAGCTCTTGATACTGCCAAGTCAATGGCTATCAAGGCTCTAGAGCTCATTAAATAAACTTTTGGAGAATGGGTATGAAGGTTTTAAGCAATATCAACCAAATTCCCTTTAAAAAAGATATTTCAGATAGTCAAAAGAGCCAGGGAGATGAAGTGGGATTTTCAAGGGTTCTGGAGAATGAAATAAGTCAGGTAAATAAAGACATAAAAGAAGCAGAAAAACTTTCCCTTGATCTTGCTTCTGGAAAACAGGTTGATCTTCCCACAGTAATGATGGCTATAAATAAGGCTGATATATCCTTCAGGATGTTTGTCCAACTCAGGAATAAGGCATTGAGCGCGTACGAAGAGATAATGAGAATACAATTTTAGTTAAGGATATAAAATATTGAGAGGCCAAGATGGCAACTGCATCAGATTATATTTCACAGCTTAAAAAGTTCTATGAGGATTTATCCCTTAGGCAAAAGGTTATAGCAGGAGCGGTAGTAGCATTTGCTGTTTCAAGTTTCATCATCTTTTTTTTCATAATAAATGCCCCTACCTATAAGACCCTTTACTCTGATCTCGATCAAAAGGATGCAGCGGAAATAGTCAAATGGCTTAAGAAAAATGACATTCCATATAAAATTTCAAATGGTGGAAGCCTTATAAAGGTCCCTGAAGAGAAGGTCTATGATATCAGGCTTGCCCTTGCCAGTGAGGGTCTTCCAAGGGGGAATGGAGTTGGCTTCGAATTATTTGACAAGACAAGCCTTGGAACCACAGATTTTGTTCAAAAGGTAAATTATCAAAGGGCTCTTCAAGGAGAGCTTGAAAAGACTATATCAAGATTTCCACAGGTAAAAACAGCCAGAGTTCACATAGCAAAGCCAAAGGATTCACTTTTTGTTCATGAAAGAAGAGAGCCAACTGCTTCAGTTGTTCTTGAGCTTAAAAGGGGACAGGAACTGTCTCAAAGCCAGATAATGGGCATAGTCCACCTTGTAGCAAGCGCGGTTCCAAGGCTAAAAAAAGATAACGTCACAGTTGTGGATACCTCAGGGGCCATCCTTTATGACTCCAGGATGGAAGTAAAGGATCCACTAAAGGAGAAGGCAAATCTCAGATTGACATATCAAAGAAGGCTTGAGGACTATTTCAAGCACAAAATTCAGACCATGTTGGAAGACGCCTTGGGGCCACAAAAGGCAGTGGTAAGAGTGAGTGCAGAAATAGATTTTAATGAGATTAAGACAAATGAGGACAGATATGATCCGGATACCATTGCCATAAGAAGTGAACAAAAGCTTGAGGAGATTCAAGGTGAAGGTACAAGCCAGGGTATCCCTGGAGTAAAAGGGGGATTAAGGGATAAACTTCAGGGTAATACTGGAATATCAACACAAGAGCCAGTGGTTCGAAAGAAAAAGGAGACAACTAATTACGAAATAAGCCGAATTCAGAGAGAAATCCTTGGCTCTATTGGCAGTCTAAAAAGGCTTTCTGTGGCTGTAATGGTTGACGGAAAGTATGAAGAAAAAAAGGGTAAGACCGTCTATGTGCCGAGAAATCCCGAAGAGATGGCAAGTCTAGAAAGGATAGTAAAGGCTGCCATGGGATTTAGTGAAGAAAGGGGAGATGAGGTTAGCGTTGTCAATGTAGCCTTTTCACCAGAGGGAAAGAAACAAAGCAAGTTGGCAAAGGCCATGGATATCTTCACACATTTGATAAAACCAATTGCAAATCTTATCCTTGCACTGATTTTCATATTTGTGGTGGTACGTCCACTCATCAACAGATATGTCTTAAGGCCAAGGGAAGAGGAAGAAGGAAGAGCTCCTGAGGCAATAGAGGGCGAGGTTTCTGAAGGTGAAGTGGCGCTAAAACCCCCCATGGAACCTATACCAGATGTAACAGATGAATTAAGAGATCTTGCCAGTGACTATCCTGAAAGGGCAGCAGCCCTTATAAAAGTATGGCTAAGGGAAAAGAAGAAAGAGTCTGATGAGGCAATAGAGGGCGAATAACATATGGTAGATATTTCTCAAGAGCTTGATCTAACAAGGCCAGATGGGCCACTAAAGGCCGCAATATTTCTCCTTGCCATGGGTGAGGCCTTTACAGCTGAGGTCTTTAAATATCTTCGAGAAGAAGAGGTGAGAAAGGTTTCTACCTTAATGGCAAAAATTCAACACATTCCTGGCGAGGCTGTTCAACTTGTGTTGGATGAAGTTAGGGAAAAGATGTCTTTGGTTCAAGGTGAGGTGGCTATTCCTGTTGAGGATTTTCTGAAAAAGGTTCTTTTTAGTTCTATGCCAGAAGAACAGGCAAGGCAGATATATGAAGATATTATGAGGCAACTTCATCCTTCAACATTTCAAAAGCTTTCCAGTCTTGAACCCAAGGTAATTGTAAATTTTTTGAGTAACGAGCATCCCCAGACCATTGCAGTAATACTGGCCCATCTTGACCCGGATTTAGCAGCTCAGATTCTTTCAGAACTTGATGAACGATTGCAATCAGATGTGATGCTTCGGATTGCAAATCTTGAAAAGATAAGCCCGGAGATAGTTGCAGAGATAGACAGAGTCCTTGAAGAAGAACTCTTTTCTGTTGAGATGAGTGATGCAACAAAGGTTGGTGGGGCTGAAAAGGTTGCTGAAATCCTTAATAATCTAGACAGAACATTGGAGGAAAGCCTTCTTGAACAGATAGAGGAGACCTCCCAAGATCTTGCCGAAGAAATTAAGAAGCTCATGTTCAAGTTTGAAGACCTTCTTAATGTGGATGATTCAGCCATTGTAGCCATACTCAAAGAGATTAGCACAGATGAATTGAAGCTTGCACTTAAGGCAGCGTCAGAAGAGCTTAAGGCCAAATTCTTTAATAATATGTCTGAGCGTGCTGCACAGCTTTTGAAGGAAGATTTGGAGGTAATGGGACCTGTACGATTAAAGGATGTTGAACAGGCACAGCAGGCCATTATAAGGGTAGCTAAACGTCTTGAAAGTGAAGGAAAGATTGTTCTTGGTGGAAAAGGTGGAGACGAAGTTTTGGTCTAAAGGGATATGGCACGAATAATAAAAAAAGGTCGGTGTGATTTTTTTAGACTTGAGATAGATGAAGGCGGATTGGAAAGGGACTCTGGCGAGAATGAACAGGAACTCGGGTTTAATGAGCTTTCTTTTTTTATTCCTCAAAATGGACAGGAGCATTCGCTTTTAACCAGCGATGAAAAAAACAGAAGTTCTGTAGAGAAAGAAGAAGATGTTAGTCTTAGTGATCCAATTAAAGAAGCCCAGCTTGAAAGAGAACACATAATTCATGAGGCAAGAAAAGAGGCTGAAAGATTGAAGCAAGAGGCTGAGGAAATTCTAAAAAGGGCTAAAAAAGAAGCAGAAGAGATTGAAAGCAATGCCTATGCAATAGGTTATGAACAAGGTCAGAAAGATGGTCTTGAAATTGGCAAGAAACAATTTGAAATTGGCCTTCAGCATCTTAAGGATTTTCTAGAAAGTTTTAAAGAACAAACAAAAGAACTTTCAAAGAAGTATGAGGCCCAGATGGTCCAGATAGCCCTTGCAGTTTCAAAAAAGATTATTGAAAAGGAAGTTCAGGAAGATAAAGCATTAATTGGTAAGGTGTTGAGATCAACCCTTGATAGGACCATAGAAGGCAGCTCACTTATAATTCACATGAACCCGAGAGACCAAGAAAACCTAGATGAAGAATTTTTAAAAGGTTTAAATTCTCCCGGAGGAAACAAGATAGAGATCAGGCCTGACGATACAGTTCAAAGGGGTGGTTGTATGGTAGAGACCGAATTTGGCTTAGTTGATGCTTCTATTGAGTCTAAATGGATAAGTCTTTTAGATGATTTGGCAAAAGAGCTCAAGGATAGGACTGGTCTTGAGCTTTCAGATGAAATTCTGGTCGATTCAGCAAAGGTTTCAAATAAAGAATAGATGGATAATAAATCCTCCTTTCTGGAAACACTAAATTTGGATCTAAGCCCATATTTGCGGATAATTAAAAATAATCAGCCTATTCGTTCATGTGGCATAGTGAAGCAAGTAGTTGGAATGGTCATTGAAGGACAGGGTCCAGGGGTTCCTATCGGAGGCATCTGCAGGGTTGAGATAGGAGGCCGTGGAACACTTCAGGCAGAGGTTGTTGGATTTAAGAACAACAAAATCCTTTTAATGCCCTTAGGGGATATGAGGGGTATTGAACCAGGCAGTAAAATCTGGGTTAGTCAGGAAAGGGCTCTAGTTGGAGTTGGAGAGGGTCTTTTAGGAAGAGTCCTTGACGCCACAGGAAGCCCAATTGATAACAAGGGCTCTCTCGATACTGAAAATTTTTATCCTCTCTATGCCTTGCCGCTAAATCCAATGGACAGACCCCGGATTGACACCCCAGTGGACGTAGGGGTTAGGGCTATAAATTCTTGTCTCACCTTGGGAAAGGGTCAAAGAATTGCCATAATGGCAGGGTCAGGTGTTGGAAAAAGTACACTTTTGGGAATGATAGCAAGGCATACGGCGGCAGATGTAAGCGTCATTGCACTGATCGGTGAGCGCGGAAGGGAACTCAGGGATTTTATTGAAAGGGATTTAGGTCCGGAAGGGCTTAAAAGATCAGTAGTAGTGGTTGCAACCTCTGACCAGCCACCATTGTTAAGGCTAAGGGGGGCATATCTTGCAACTGCTATTGCTGAATATTTCAGAGACCTTGGTCTTGATGTGATACTTATGATGGATTCCATTACAAGGTTCGCCATGGCCCATAGGGAAGTAGGGCTTTCAATAGGTGAGCCTCCCACATCAAGGGGTTATACCCCGTCGGTCTTTGCAGAACTTCCAAAGCTTCTTGAAAGGGCAGGAAGAAAGGGCGAAAAGGGTAGTATTACAGGAATTTACACTGTTCTTGTTGAAGGCGATGATATGAACGAGCCCATAGCCGATTCTGTAAGGAGTATTGTGGATGGCCACGTGGTGTTAAGTCGTGATCTTGCACACCAAGGCCATTATCCAGCCATTGACATACTTTCAAGCATTAGCAGGATAATGAGAGATATTGCAAGTCCTGAACAGATAGATGCCTATCAAAAAATTATTAAGGTTCTTTCAGTTTATTCTCGTGCAGAAGATTTAGTCAATCTCGGTGCCTATACGAGGGGAACTAATCCTGACATAGATTTTGCATTAAATAAGATAGAGAATGTCAAGGCCTTTTTAAGGCAGGACATTGATGAGCCATCGAGTTTGCAGGAAAGTATTCAACTGATGATGGAAATATTTAAATAGATGGCATTTAGATTCCGGCTTGAGACCCTTTTAAGGATTAGAAAAAGGATGCTTGAGATGGCTCAAATGGAGTTTGTTAGGGCCATTTCAAAAAGGGATAGGATAAAAAAGGAACTTGAGTTATTGGAGAAAAAATTTCTGGAAGAAAAGGGAGAGCTAAATAAAAAGATGGGGGAGGGAATTATGTCATCTGAATTTGTCATAAGGGTCCAGCTTTTAGAAGAAATGGAAAAGAAAATAAAGGGACTGGATAAAAGATTAAAAAAGGCTGAAATTGATATTATTAAGGCCCGTGGAAATCTGAAACAAAGGCATACAGATTGCGAATTAATTGAAAATTTAAGAGAAAGGGCATTAAAGGAATATCTGAAAGAAGAAGATATGAGGCTTCAAAAGGAATTGGATGAGTTAGTATCTTTAGGTGAAGCACGAACCAGGAGCAGTATAAAATGATAAAGAGGGTGTCCTTTAGCAGTTGGGTGAAACTTTTACTCTTTATCGTTACCATCAAGATATTTTTGGTTGTTTGCCTTATTTTTGATCTTTTTCCCTTTGGACATGATGCCCCTGTCCAGGCGTCTCAAAAGATGTCAGAAAATAAATATAAAGAGACGTTATCCCATTATTTTAAGGAAGGATGCTGTCATCCCGAGTTTTTGGCTTATCTCAGGATAGAGATGTCAAATTTAGAGAAAAAGAGACAGGAACTTGATAAAAGGGAAAAGGATTTAAGTTTTTTAGAAAAGGATATTGAGGAAAAGCTCAAAAAGCTGAAAGAGCTTCAAAAGAGGCTTGAAGGTCCCGTTAAAAGGAATAAAGCAGAGGAACAAACAAGGCTTCAACATCTTGCTGGAGTATATAGTTCCATGGATCCTGTAAGGGCTGCCGCACTTCTTGATAAAATGGATGAAAATACTGTTACCAAGCTTTTTTCAATAATGAAAAGTAAAAAGGTTGCAAGAATACTTGCAAACATGGAACCAGACAAGGCTGCAAGAATTAGTTCATTTTTGTACAATAAAGGAGAAGAATAATAACATTTAACTTTTATAAAGGCCTCTAAGAGTTACTATAAGCGCCTTTAAGGGATGTTTTACAGTATCAATCACGGCCGATGGTTCATATCCGCAGTGAACCATGCAGTTTTTACATCTCGGGTCCTTATGGTGTCCATATTTTTCCCAGTCGGTATTTTCAATAAGATCCTTATAAGTTGGAGCGTATCCGTCATTTAAAAGATAACATGGCCTTTGCCAGCCAAAGATGTTTCTTGTGGGATTGCCCCAAGGTGTGCATTTATAGTCTTGGTTTCCTGCCAAAAAATCTAGATAGAGAATACTGTGATTAAATTTCCACCCTTTCCCTTTTGATCTTTTAAAAATGCCTTTAAATAGTTCAATAGTTGTTTCCCTGGTTAGAAAATTGTCCTGGGCCTCGGCCTTTTCATAGCTAAAGCCAGCAGATATGGTCATAGCTTCTACGTTCAGGCTGGTCAAAAAATCAAGGAATTTTTCAGCGGATTCAGGAGTCTCACCATAAAAAAAGGTGGTGTTTGTAGTGACCCTAAAGCCCTTTGATACCAAGAGCTTTATTGCTTCAACAGCTTTATCAAAGGTTCCAGGGGCATTTACCAAGGTATCATGTCGTTCTCTCAAGCCATCAAGGTGTATGTTAAAGGTGAGATAGGGAGAAGGTGAAAAATCAGAGATTCTCTTTTTTAAAAGGGTGGAGTTAGTGCAAAGGTAGATAAATTTTTTTCTCTTTATAAGCTCATCGACTATTATATGGATCTCTGGATGAAGGAGCGGCTCCCCTCCAGGAATAGATACAACAGGTGCACCACACTCTTCCACAGCCTCAATACATTCACTGACAGACATTCTTTTTTCAAGTATTTCTTTAGGATAGGCGGTCTTGCCACATCCTTTGCATTTGAGATTACATTTAAAAAGGGGTTCAAGCATCAGCACCAGGGGGAATTTTTTCTCCCCAGTAATCATCTTTTTTGTGATATATGCACCAAGTCGTGCCTTTTGAATAAATGGAATGGACATCTTTTCTCCTAAAATCCTTTAGCTTATCCTATGGGGTCGATAACAGGATCCTTATTTAACACCTCTGGATAAAATCTGGAATCTAAAAATCTCCTTATGGCTGCTTCAAGGTGATCCAAGGGGACAAGGGTGTCAAGACATGGGCCATGTGGCCTTAAATTTACAATGCCATATACAGGGAGTGGATATGTGTCTTGAATTCCACTTGCAAGGTCCCTTTGACAGGCTACCGCCAATATGAGTTTTGGTCTTCTTTCCTTAACAATCCGCCTTGCAATTGTTCCACCAGTGGCCACTGCCAGATGGATGTTATATTTATCACTAAGTTCCAGAAGCCCAGCAATGGAGCATTTCCCGCATCTTTTGCAGTTCCTAACATTGTACGTAAGTCTGATTTTACATCTGCTGTTTTGAAGACAATGAGGCATAAGCATAAGAAGCTCATCAGGTTTATAGGTCTTTGCCTCTGAAAGGACAAGGTCATTATTGACCCTTATAAAAGATGATCGAATTACATTTTTTGAAAGGCCGAATGCCTTTCCAATGAGGGTCATAATGGGCAAAAAGAGCTTAACGGTAACCCCACGAAGTCTTTTAAAAAAAGGAAGGTATTTTCCTGTTGTGGCATTAATTATCAGTCCGAGGCTTGCCCACAAGACAATTAAGAGGGCAAGGGCTATGATTACGCCAGCAATCCATTTTGCCAGGGGATGAATGGCGTCAAATCCGTAGTATGGGACCACCCATAAAGATATCAAAAAAAGCCCAAGCACAATGCTTGAAACTGCCACAAGCCCGAGAAAGACGCCCTTTGAAGGGTTTTCGTTTTTATTTTCTGAAGCCTTTTTCATGGAAAAAATCAGAAATCAGGAAAATCAGGAAGCTTAAACTGAGTTGTTTCCTGTTTGCCCTTCTGAGAGTTTATAGTGACGTCAAAATTTTGTCTCAATTTTTCAACCACATCTTGCACCAAAACTTCTGGCGCAGATGCCCCTGCAGTAATTCCCACGATATTTTTTCCTTCAAACCAGGTAAGGTCAACCTCTGTGGCATCGTTGACTAGATAGGCAGAAAGACCCTTTGATGCCCCTGTTTCCCGGAGTCTATTGGAATTGGAGCTATTTTTTGACCCTACTACCAATAATACATCGATTTTATTAGCAAGTTTTCTAACAGCATCCTGACGGCTCTGAGTTGCATAACAAATATCTTTGAGTTCAGGTCCTTTAAGGTTAGGAAATTTTTCTTTAAGGGCGTCAATAAGATGCCTTGTATCATCAGTACTTAAAGTTGTCTGGGTAACATATGCCACCTTTTGTGGGTTCCTAACCCTAAGGTTCTCTATATCCTCAAGGGTGGAAATAACCTCTACCGGTCCATCAACCCTTCCAAGGGTCCCTTCAACCTCTGGATGGCCATGATGACCAATGATAATGATCTCATGCCCGGCCTTTTGATACCTTTGGGCCTGATGATGGACCTTTTTCACCAAGGGGCATGTGGCATCAATGACCTTTAGCCCCTTTTGACTGGCCCTTTCTTCCACTGCCTTTGAAACTCCATGGGCGCTATAGATAGTGATAGAGTTATCCGGGATTTCGTTAATATCCTCAACAAACTTGGCGCCCTTTTCAGTCAGCTCTCTGATTACATGGGTATTATGGACAATTTCATGTAGTACCCAAACCTGATCTTGGTATTTTTCCAGTGCGGTTTCCACAATCTTTATAGCCCGCTTAACTCCAGCACAAAAACCACGGGGTTGTGCAAGTATTATCTCAAGTTTTCTTTTCATGAGGTTTTTTTCAAAAAGATCCTTTAGATATTTTCCATAAAATAACTTAATTTTCTTTTATGTCCAATCATGTAAACGGCCAAATAAAAAGGGGCCAAAGGCCCCCCTTTTTCAATTTCTATTTGTTTATAGGAGTTTGGTCTTTTTTAAGACGGCCTGTGCCCCTTGAAGTGATACGACTATGGTAATAATCCAGCAAACTATTAAAACTGCCTGCATTTTTTCCTCCTTTAATAGTTTTCTGCCTCAGCACTCTCAATTTCTTCCTGACTAAGTTTTTTAGAGTCCATCTGATACCAGACATATGCAATATAGGCTAATACCACAGGAATAATGAGTGCAACATAGGTCATTGCAGTAAGTGTATAATGTGAACTTGATGCATTATAAATGGTCAGGCTTGATTGAAGGTCAACCTTGGAGGGGTAAAATGGGGTATTGTTAAACCCTGCAGTGAAAAAGACTGCAAGCCCAACTAAGACTGTTCCAATTCCAGCAAACCATATTCCATTGTCTCTGTCCTTAAGATAAGTCACATAAACTGCGTAAATAACAAGCCCTAAGCCAGCAAGTAAAATGAGAAGGACATGCGGCATTGAGACCAGGTTTTTAAGATATTTAAAAGGAACCTTCATAACTTGACCAGTTGCAGGGTCAACATGAAAACCGCTCATGGTCAAAAGCCCACCAACCACTATTAGCAAAAATACCAGTTCGGCAATAAAGTTATGAAAGACAGCATTTTTGGTGCGATTTCTAAATTCCTCCATACCTGTAAAGTCAATATTGTTTAAAAGATAAAGGGCACCAAGAACCCTTGCATTAAAGACAAGGAAAAGCCCCAGGCTTATATTGAAGATATTTTGTGCAGCCTCAAGTCCTCTTAAAGGATTGGTCCATTTTACAAGGTTATATTCGTTTAATACGAAATTGGAGCCTGTAAAAAAGGTGCCTACAGCAGCTCCGATAAGGAGTATTCCAATGGCTCCATTTATGAATAAGAAGGCCTCATAAATAGTAGAGCCAAATAGGTTATCGGGCTTTTTACGGTATTCAAAGCTCACTGCCTGAACAATAAAGGTAAATAGGATTGAAATCCAAACCCAGTATGCACCGCCAAAGCTTGTTGCATAGAACTTTGGAAAGGCAGCAAAAAGTGCTCCACCAAAAAGCACCAGGGTCGTGAAAGTAAGCTCCCATTTTCTTCCAATGGAATTTATAATCAATGATTTTTCCGTCTCGTTTTTGCCAAGTTGCCAAATTAGAGTCTGCCCCCCTTGGACAAATGTTAAAAAGAGAAAAAGGGAGCCAACTATGGATGCCAAAATCCACCAAAGTTGCTGAAGTATGCTTTGATCAAGGCTGCCTATCATTATGCCACCTCCTTAGGACCAATTTGAATCTGTTTTAACATGATCTTGACCTCGGCAATGAGGAGAAGAGTAAAAGTTACCAAGAACATGAAAAAGGTAAGTTTTACATTGCTGGCTGCTATATCAGTCCTTGCTACTGCAACTGGCAAAAGACCCTGAATTGCCCAGGGCTGCCTTCCAACTTCGGCAACAACCCAGCCAGCTTGCCCGGCAATAAAGGAAAGGAAAAAGAGGGCAACACCAATGGGATAAAGCCATGTATTTTTCTCTAAGGTATTTTTTATGGTTGATATAAGAAATAGGACAAAAACCAAGATCATAAGTGATCCAACAATTACCATTATGTGAAATGCATAAAATGTTATGGAAACAGGGGGAACTGCATCCTCAGGTTTTTCAAGATGGCCATATCCAAGGTATTCCTTTACCTGGTTAAACTTTTGAAGTGCCATGGAGGCCCTCTGCATGTCCCCTGCTTTTTTTGCCTCTTTGTATTCAGCAAGGTATTTTACAGCCATCTTACCTTTTTCAAGCATCTCGTTTGCGCCCATAATGCCCATTTTTTTATTGCCATAAACAAGGTCGTTTATTCCAGGTACATAGCTGCCAGGGTCCCTATTTGCCAACAGGGATAAAAGCCCTGGTACCTTGAATTCAACTACAAATGGATCTTGAAAGTCTCCGGGCTGTTTCATGCCGTTAATTATTCCAAAGGCCACAACAGGAGCTTTGGTGGTTCCATCCCAAAGGCCTTCCATTGCAGCAAGTTTCATGGGCTGGTGATGGGCATCAACATATGCTGCTTCATCTCCTGTAAATGCAACCATCAAGGAGGCAATCAGTCCAAAAACAGAGGCTACTGCTATGCTCCTTTTGGCCATGAGGACATGGCGTCTTTTGGCCAAAAAGTAACAGGACACTGCAATAACAAAAAATGATGAAACTGCAAAACCAGAGGTGGTGGCATGGGAAAATTTACTTATTGCATAAGGAGAAAAGACCACATCAAAAAAGCTTTTCATTTCAAATCTGGCTGTATCAGGATTAAAGGCCATGCCTGTTGGAAACTGCATCCAACCGTTTGCCACAAGAATCCAGAGCGCGGAAAGGTTTGAGCCGATTGCTACCATCCAGGTTGAAAGGAGGTGAAAACCCTTGGAAACCCTGTTCCATCCGAAAAACATCACTGCAAAAAAGGTGGCTTCTAGAAAGAATGCAACAATCCCTTCAATGGCAAGAGGTGCTCCAAAGATATCGCCAACCATCCAGGAATAGTTGGCCCAGTTGGTCCCAAATTCAAATTCTAGGATGATACCAGTGGCGACACCAATAGCAAAGTTGATACCAAAAAGCTTCATCCAGAATTTTGTAAGGTTTTTCCACTCCTCATTTCCTGTTTTAACATAAATGGTTTCAAAAAAGGCACAAAGAAAACTCATCCCAAGCGTCAATGGGACAAAGAGCCAGTGATACATAGCAGTTAATGCAAACTGTGCCCTTGCCCAATTGACCAAACTTAGATCCATTTGATCAATCATAGGTGACCTCCTCTAGATAAAGAATTTTTCTTATGCCCTGAGGGGCTTTTTGCCTGAAGTGTAAGGACTTTCATTACGTGCTCTGTCCTTTGTTCATCAGTTTTGAAGTGTTTTTTAAAGATGTCAGGAAAGAAAAAGAATTTGAAAACCAGAAAAATAATTAAGAGTTTTATGACAATGATTTTCCAAAGTGTTCTTCCAAGGGTCATGGACCTGAACCCCTGGATATAGAATTCAAGGGCACTTTTAGGTAGTGTTTTTATGGAATTTATTCCCATTTTTATTGAATGAAAGGATTTGAATTTGGATTTTTGGTAAGTTCTTCAAAATTGATGCGATCCATGGACTCACGAAGTTGATTTCTTAGGTCAGACCATACATCATGAATAATACAACAAGTGCTTATTTCACAGTTTCCAGGTCTTGCTACACAGTCATTTAGGAATATCTCTCCAATAATTGCTTCAACCACCTTTAGTAGTGTTATGTTTTTTGGTTCTTCGATGAGCATGAATCCGCCCTTTGGCCCTTGCTTGATTTCAATTACCCTTGCCCTTGCAAGGTCTTGGGCGATTTTTGATAAAAATTGGGGCGGGATATAGCACTTTTCAGCTATTTCTTTTTTGCTCACAAGGGTTCCCTTTCCCTTGGAAGAAAGATATAAGACGCATCTTATAGCATAATCTCCCGCTTTAGTTATTCTCATAGATATCTCCAAAGATTCTGAATGATTATAGGTGGATCAAAATTGTGATATTTTTTATCTGATTACTTTTTAAAAGTCAAGACCAATTTTATAAAAATGATAGTATTTGTCTAATTTAGTTATCTTGTCTTTTAATGGCTTATTGAAGTTTCAAAAAGGTGGTATAAGATAGTTAAAAATTAAGATGGAAATGGTTATGTCAGTCGTTTTGCTTGGCTATCACAATATGGGATGTAGGGCGCTTGATGCCCTTTTAGATGAAAAGGTCAAGGTTTCAGCAGTGTTTACCCACAAGGACAATCCAAATGAAAACGTCTGGTTTGATTCCTTGGCAGAACTTTCAAAAAAAAATAACATACCCGTCTATTTCCCCGAAGACATAAATGAAGAAAAATGGATACAGCTTTTAGAGGAAATCAATCCCGACTTAATCCTTTCCTGCTATTTTAGGCAGATGGTAAAAAGGCCTATTCTCGATATTCCAAGGCTTGGTGCATTTAACCTTCATGGTTCCCTGCTTCCAAAATACAGGGGGCGATGTCCTGTAAACTGGCAGCTTTTACACGGTGAAAGAGAAAGCGGAGTAACCCTTCACTACATGGTTGAAAAGGCAGATGCAGGAGACATAGTCGCCCAGAAAAGTGTGGAAGTGGATATCAAGGACAATGCAGTTACTCTTTTTAAAAAGCTTGAGGACGCCGCATACGAGATTATAAAGACTTATGTTCCCATGATATTAAATGGCACTGCTCCCCGCATTTCCCAGGACCATTCAAAGGCCACATACTTTGGAGGAAGGCGGCCCGAAGACGGAAGGATTAACTGGGAAGATGACGCCTTTTCCATCTATAATCTAATTCGTGCTGTTACATGGCCCTATCCAGGTGCCTTTTGCGAGCTTGAGGGACAAATACTTTATATTTGGGAGGCAGATTTTTCTGAAAAAGATATCGATGGAAGACCTGGACAAGTAGTCAAAAAAGGAAATAAAGTATTTGTCCAGACAGGAAAGGGAAGCCTTGAGATAATTAGGGCAAGTCTTTCCAAAAGGCCATCTGATAAAGAGAATCTTCCTAAAGCACTCTTCCAAGAAGGCATCATTTTAAAATAACAGTCACATTTAGGAGAATTGTTCATGAAAATTTTGGTATTGGGAATAAACGGTTTTATTGGCAGTCACCTGGTAAGGCGTGCTATCCAGGAGACCGATTGGGAAATCTACGGCATGGATCTATCTTGTGACCGTTTAGGCGAACGGGTCAACCATCCAAATGTCCATTTTCTTGAAGGAGATATTTCCATAAACAAGGAGTGGATAGAATATCATGTGAAAAAGTGTGATGTTTGCCTGCCACTTGTGGCCATTGCAACGCCTGCGAGCTATGTAAAAAATCCACTCGGTGTCTTTGAGCTGGACTTTGAACAGAATCTAAGGATAGTAAGACAGTGTGCAAAATACGGGACAAGGGTCATCTTTCCTTCAACCAGTGAAGTTTATGGCATGTGTCAGGATGAAAAATTCAATGAAGAGACAAGTAATTTTGTCTATGGCCCCATTCACAAACAAAGATGGATATATGCCTGTGCAAAACAGATGATGGATAGAGTGATCTGGGCAATGGGAAAACAAAAGGGTCTTCAGTTCACTCTGATAAGACCCTTTAACTGGATTGGCTCTGGCCTTGACAGCCTTTCAACACCCAAAGAGGGAAGCTCAAGGGTAGTGACCCAGTTCCTTGGCCATATCTTGAGGGGCGAGCCCATAACCCTTGTTGACGGAGGAAGGCAAAGACGCTGTTTTACCTACGTGGATGACGGTCTTGATTGCCTTTTTAAGATAATAGAAAACAAGAACAATAGATGCGACAGCAAGATATTTAATATTGGGAATCCTTATAATGATTATTCCATTAAAGAGCTTGCTGAGATGATGGTTGAAATAGTTTCTGAATTTCCTGAACTCAGTCACTTGGCAGAGAAAGTGGAATTTAAAGAGATTCCTGCCAAGGAATATTATGGGCCTGATTATCAGGACGTAGGCTATAGGGTTCCAGATATAACCAATGCAAAAGAGATACTTGGCTGGGAACCAAAGGTCGGTCTCAAGGAGGCCCTTAGAAGGACCATTACCTTTTATGTTGAATCGGGCGATATAGCCATTTCTGAACTGGGAAGCCCTAGGGATATATAGAAGGGTATTCAATAATAGCTTTTAGGATGATGAAGATGATGAACTTACGGGATATTGAAAATGAAATAAAAAAAATAAAACCCGAGTTAGAGCAAAAATTTGGCATAAAAAAGATAGGAATATTTGGGTCATACAGTAAAGGATTAGCAAATGAAAAAAGCGATATTGATATAATTGTTGACATTAAATATCCTATGGGATTGATTAAATTTATACAAGTAGAACAATATTTGACAGATATTTTAAATGTTAAAGTAGATTTAT
>JALXCD010000029.1 GCA_026991135.1 Deltaproteobacteria bacterium
AAACTGAAATCTATTTTACTTACAACTTCGTAAACAACAAAAAGGCCGGTTATACCGGCCTCAAATATCATTTGGCTGTCACTTTTAAGGCACAATCCTTACAGCACAAACCTTATATTCGGGTGTCAAGGTCTTTGAATCAAGCCCAGGGCTTGTAAGGATGTTTGTTAAAGCATCCTGAAAGTGGAAGGTCATAAAGACAGTTCCAGGCTTGCTCCTTTCCGTTACCCATGCCCTTACCTTGACTCTACCCCTTCTAGACTCAACCTTCACCATCTGGCCATCTTGAATACCAAGCCTTTTGGCATCCTCTGGATTGATCTCAACAAGCTCTTCTGGAGAAATTAAATCAAAGCCTTCACATCTTCTTGTCATAGAACCATTATTGTAATGCTCAAGCCTCCTTCCTGTTACCAGGATAAATGGATATTCATCATCGGAGACCTCTTCAGGAATAATATAGGAAACAGGCACAAAGTTGGCCTTTCCCCTGGGGAACCTTTCGGTATGAAGAAGAGGAGTTCCTGGATGATCGGGTTCCGGACAAGGCCAGACCAGACCCTTATCTCCTATCCTGTCATAACTTATTCCTGCATAGGCAGGAGTTAGCCTTGCGATTTCGGCCATAATCTGCTCGGGACTCGTGTAAAACATGGGATATCCTAAGGCTTGAGAAATAAGGCATATAATTTCCCAGTCGGCCTTTGCCTTGCCAGGAGGATCAATGATCTTATTGACCCTCCTTACCCTTCTTTCACCACTCGTAAAGGTTCCGTCCTTTTCGTAAAAACAGGCAGATGGAAGCACCACATGGGCAAACTTTGCGGTCTCTGTAAGGAATAGATCCTGGACTATCACAAAGTCCATGGCCTTAAGGCCCTCATGTACATGGCCAATATTTGCCTGGGTTTGTGCCGGATCATATCCAACACAGTAAAGGGCCTTAAATTTACCCTTTATTGCCCTTGAATACATCTCAGGTTCAAGAAGGCCATCTGTGACCGGAAGGGTATTTACACCCCAGTTGGTAGCAAACTTTTCAAGGACCGACTGATCACTAGTAGATTGATACCCAGGATATGTATAAGGCAATGTGCCCATATCACAGGCACCCTGGACATTGTTTTGCCCCCTTAATGGATTAATACCACTGTGGGGTTTACCAACATGACCTGTTGCAAGAACTAGATTGGCAAGGGCAATGACTCCTGCTGTTCCTCCCTTGTGTTCTGCAACACCAAGGCCATAAAGAACCAGGGAATTTTTGGAAGTAGCATATTTTCTTGCCGCCTTTCTGACAAGCTCAGCGGGTACATCTGTTATTCCAAAGACCTTTTCAGGCGGATATTCCTTGACATGTTCTTTTAGCTTATCAAAATCATCGGTGCGCTTTTTGATAAAATCCTCATCAAAAAGCCCTTCTTCAATTATGCAATGAAGCATGGAATTTAGAAGCGGAATATTTCCGCCAGGTCTCACCTGTAGCCATATCCCTTCAGGCTGCTCATCAGCAATGGCAGCTACTTCAGTCCTTCTTGGATCAATGACAATAAGATCAGTCCCTTTTTGGGCGGCCTCCTTTACTTTGAGTCCAACTATTGGATGCGCCTCAGTGGTATTTGAACCACAGATAAGGAGACAGTCTGTTCCAATTATCTGTTCAAAGGGCGTTGTAGCTGCTCCGCTTCCGAGTGTTGCCAGCAGACCGCTGACAGATGGTGCGTGTCAGACCCGGGCACAATTATCCACATTATTCGTGCCTATTGCCGCCCTGGCAAGTTTTTGGAGCAGATAGTTCTCCTCATTTGTACAACGAGATGATGCAAGGACACCTATTGAATCCGCACCAAAGTGGGTCTTTATGTGATTGAGCTTTGTAGCAATTATCCTTAAGGCCTCATCCCAGTCAACTTCTCTAAAGGGTTCGTCGATACTATCTCTTACAAGGGGCTTTTTGAGACGTTCCTCATTTCTGTAAAATGTGTAGCCGAAACGCCCCTTTACACATAGCTGACCATAGTTTGGCGGCCTGTCATAATCAGCCTTTATTTCTAGAATTGAACCATACTTAGTGACAACATCTATGCTGCAACCTGTTCCACAGTAGGTACAAACACTTTGCTTTTTATTAAGTTGTTCTGGAAATAGCGGAATAACAACGTCTTTCTTTGAAAGGGTACCTGTAGGACAGGCATCTACACAGGCCCCACAAGAGACACAATTTTCATTAAATCTTATTAAAACACTCTCAATGACCTGGCTTTTGTTATCCCTTTGTATGGAAAGCTCCAGTGCATCATATCTACAGCTTCTAACACACCTTTCACAGCCAACACATTTATTTGCATCAACTATTATAAATGGATGACTCTTATCTATAGGATATTTAAGCCTTGTTTGGGAAAGATTCGCCTTTATCTTGTAGTCAACGCAAAGTTCTCTGTAAGTACATTTTGAAAGGCCAAGACATCCGCATTTGAGGCATCTTTTTGCCTCTCTCACAGCCATTTCTTCTGAAAAGCCAAGATTTACCTCGTCAAAATCTCCTTTTCTCCTCTCAGGGGGTCTTGCAGGCATTACTTCATTCAGTTTTATGGAATACCCGTCAAAGTTATGCATGTCCACATCTTCAAAACGCTTCCCCTTTGTAAAATTAAAACGTGGCTCTGTAATGCCTGCCTTTTCACTCATCAAATATTCATGGATGGATTCGGCTGCACGTCTTCCGCCTGCCACTGCCTGTATTACAGTGCGTGAACCGGTTGCACAATCACCACCTGCAAAAACTCCATCCACACTTGTCTTCATGGTGGATGGATGTGTCTTTATGGTCTTTCTCGGGGAAAGTTTGATTGAAGCCTCTATCTCACCAAAGCTTTGAAAGGTTGGATCTCCTTCCTGGCCAAGAGCAGAAATTACTGTGTCGCCATTCCAGAATAACCTCGAGCCTGGCATTGGAATCGGATGACGAATCCCCCGTTCATCAGGCTCATCAAGAATGGTCCTTGCCATCTCTACCTTAAGACGTCCGTCTTCTTCCATTATCCTGAGGGGAGTGGCCATCAAAAAGAATTGGACTCCTTCCTTTTCAGCCTCCTCGATATCCCTTTGATGGGCTGGAAGCTCAACCCTTGATCTTGGATAGATTACAGTAACATTTTTTGCACCAAGCCTTATGGCGCTCCTTGCTGAATCAACAGCAATGTCTCCGCCTCCAACAATCAATACGTCATTTCCTATTTCGGGGGCCTTTCCAAGGTTTACATCCTTTAAAAATCTAAGACCACAAATGGCGTGTTCCGAGCCTTCTATGTCGAGCTGCTTTTGCCTTGAAAGGCCAGTTGCTATAAATACTGCTTGAAAACCCCGATCTTTGAGGTCCTTGATGGTAAAGTCCTTACCCCAAGAAGAATTCAGCTTTACATGAACCCCTAGATTTAGAATATTTTGAACCTCTTTATCTACTTCCTTGTTAGGGAGTTTATATCCGGGGATCCCGTAACGGAGCAGTCCTCCAAGCTTGTCTGCCGCCTCAAAAATTGTAACTTCGTGCCCCTGTTTTCTCAAAAAATACGCACATGAAAGACCGGCCGGCCCTCCTCCAATTATTGCCACGCGCTTTCCTGTGGGGCTTCCTACCTTGTCATCCCTAAAACCTACCTCAGAGGCATAATCGGCCACGAATCGTTTAAGATGATTAATGGCAATGGGTTCATCAAGGAGTATCCTTCTACATCTTGTTTCACAAAACCGTGGGCATACCCTTCCAACAGAAATGGGCAGGGGATTTTTTTCCTTAATTAGCATGAGGGCGGCAAGGTACTCACCCTTGGCAATAAGATTTACATAACCTTGAACATTGATACCACCTGGACAGGTAAGATTGCATGGCGCCCTGCAATCCCCATAGTGACTCTTTGCAAGGACCTCAAGACGCTCCTTTCTGAGTTCTTGAAGTTCCTTTGAAAAGGCCGAGATCACCATTCCATCTTGAACTTCAGTATTACAAGCCCTTACCCTTCCTTTTCCTTCCACATCCACCATGCACAAAAGACATGGGGATTCTGGCTCCCTTTCACCTTCGAGATGGCATAGGGTGGGAATCTTTATGCCAGCCTTTCTACAGGCAGAAAGTATAGTATGCCCCTTTTTTGCCTCTATCTCTTTCCCATCAACTGTAATCTTAACCATGACTGCCACTTACCACCTTTTTATACAAAAATGGTGGGATGAACCCACCATTTTATAATACCTTTTGCCACAAAAAATTTAAAGTTCTAACCAAGATTCCGAAAAGATGGTCTTACCCATTAAAACCCTGGTGGTCTTATAATATTCAAGCTCCTTTTCAGAAAGACTAGATGGGTCGGGTTCATTTCCATCCATTATGTCATGAACAAGCTTGACCAATTCGGGTTTTTGTCCATGAGCAAGCTCTATAAGCTCCTGATCATAGGCATCGACAATTGCAGACCAGATTCCGTATTTCATCAACATGGCCATATAGGCCCTGTTAAGATAGGGACGGAGATGTGCCTCAACGCCATTGGAAACATTGGAAAGCCCTATGGTGCTCTTGGCCCCAGGAGCAATATCCTGCAACATGGACATGAACTCCAGGCCACTCATTACCTGGTCTGAACCAAGGGTAATAGGGGTGGCAATGGGGTCAACTAGAATCTTTTCGTTGGGGATACCTGCTTCATTCATGGCCATTACAAGGTCCACTGTCATTGCAGCCCTTTCATTGGCATCTCTTGGCATTCCATCGACACCCCAAAGTAAGGCTACCACATAACAACCCATTTCGGCTGCAACCGGTATAAGCCTTTTCATACGTTCGGGCTGAAGAGAAATGGAATTCATTATGTGGCGCTCAGGATGCTTTGCAGCCTTTATACCCGTAATAAGCGCCTCTGCATTGGTTGTATCAAGGGAAAGGGGACAGTCTGTAACATCTTCCACTACACGAACAATCCAGGGCATTAGCTCTGTCCCGTCCTTTCTTGCAGGGCCAATATTAAGGTCAAGATAATCACCTCCAAAGGCCACCTCTTCATGGGCCATTTCTACAATTGGCCTTGGGTCTCTGGCCCTCATAGCGCCACCTGTGCGTTTACCCATTATATTGATACTTTCTGCTATACATTGAACGTACATAGACTGATCCTCATCTTGCATTATTTTTTAGCCTTCAGGCTGCCAGCTCTTTAGATAGGAGGGCAGGTGACTTGCCTCCCTTGGACCGATCTGTATTTTCCAATCTGGAAGCTCCTCTTCAAGCTCACCTTTAATGGAGGCAAGATATCCTGGTATTATAAGACTTCTGTGTTTCACCTTATCTTCAATCCCTGACTTTTTGACAAACTGGGCAATTAGATCTGCACTGAACTTACCAGCGGCCCATGCAGTCAAAACCGAAAGTCCCTCAGTATCTTTTATAAGGAGCCATGACGGAACCTTGCTGCCTTCCACTTCACCAGAGACAATAAAGTAAGTAAGAGAAAAGTTACACGTAATGAGAACAGGAGAGTTTTCATCTGGGCCATTGATGGGGTAGATGTCCTCCTGGACAACCATTGGCCTTTGTGGATCTGTAAATATGTTAAGACGCTCCAGAAGAAGCGGGAAGAGTGTATCACCATGAATGTCTGACAAGACACATATTCCTGCATACTTGGCAATCAGGATAGATGTAATCATTGCCTCAGTGAGAGTATCATTGGCCATTTCACAGGGAAAAGTTATTGTTGGGAATCCAAGGGGCTTGTACTTGTGCTTGATGGATGCTCGCCTGCAAACGATCTGATCCTCAAAAACAGACTTAAGGGTACGGGCGCCAGTATCCAAGACAAGGTCCTTCAAACCCTCTCCCTGAATCTTTTCAGAAAGCTTTGCCGTTTTACCAATGGTATCACCCTTAACTGCCAAGGGACATTCGGTCTCCTTAGCAACTGCTACCATATCATCCACATTGGATTCCGTTGCAGCGTACAAAAGGGGCTTATGGTCTCCGCAAACATCAGCTCCGGCCTTTAAGGTTGAGGGATTATCACTCATAAGGATGATGGCTGCATCCGGACAATTTTCCCTGACTTTTTGGACAAGACCAGTAAAGGTGCCCTCATCACCCTTTTCATCCCTTATTGCAACAAGTTCAGCCCTGAGATTCACTCCTACCCTGTCGTACCTAAGGGCATTAAATCTATCAAGGCGACCCTGGACTTCGTCTTCTGCCATATTATTGGTCACAAGTACTGCCAGGCCAGTTGGATGCTCAAACCGTTTCTCATGCCTATAGAGGCAGGTTTCGCCGCCAAACTCAAATTTATTATCACCACTTCCAAGGGTTATGGTCCTTATTGGCGGGGCACTTGCCTCCCCTACCTTTTCCTTTACCTCGTCAGATACATAGGGACATGCCCCTATATCCTCTTGGCCTGCTGCCACCTTCATGGCAAAGGCCAGACATGTTGGCACTCCACACTCCCCGCAATTTTTCTTGGGGAGCATCTTCAGGATATCTATTCCTGTAAGACCCATGGTTTATTCTCCTCTTAAACAACGCTTTCCATAGAAAGTGCAGGATGACCCTTTTCCTGCAAGAACTTAAGCACCTCGTCTTCTGTTATCCCAACCTCTTCATCAGCAATGAGTTCCAAAAGATTTGGGACACCTATCTCCTTGGCTCGTTCTTCAAGTCGATCCCTCAACTCTTCTTTTAGCATCTTAGGCATCCAGACAACTCTTTTTAGACCCCCTTCTGCCTGCATAAATTTCCTTGAGCAGATATAGTGTTTTGAAACACCAAGAAATCCGGGAGTGACCTGTCCACCACCTACCATACCGGCCAAGGTAGTAAATTTCATACCGCTTGGTGTCATACCCATGTAGTCGCGGTTTACTATCATAATTCCGTTACACATGGGAAGCATTGTAGCAATACACTCAAAGCATCCACAGGCAGTCATTGGATCAACCATGAGGGAATAGGCACTGACCCTTTCGACCTTACCCCTAGATGCCTTTTTTACAAACTCATTGACCCCTTCCCACTGACCGAGCTTTTCATCAATGCACTTGCCCTTTTCAATGGGCTGGTTGGGCCCTGTAGGATTGATTTCATAGGATGCCTTGCCATCAAGCCAGTTGTATGCCCCGCACATTCCAATGCGCTCAGGGGTAATGACACATACGTGGCTAGGTGCAAAGGACTGGCACAGGGTACAGGAGTAAAAGACGTCTTCGCCTTCGTCGGTCATGGAACCAAGGCGTTCATCCCTTGCAGCATAGACGTTTTTAGCAAGTTCAAGGACCTCTTTAACCTTTTCTTCTTCGGTATAAATCTTTACCTGGACCTTGTCCAAAATTGCACCAAAGTCCTGATGAAGCTTACCATGAAGGATTCTTCCGATATGTTCAAACTTAAAGCCCTTTTCAATGGCGCTTTTGCTCACCCTAAGCCACATTATATTTCTCTGGCCAATATGCATTATGCCCTGAGCATAATTAATGAGATGATGGAACTGACGCTCAAGGATTGGCTCAAAATCTGATTGCATCTGGCGCCCTGCAACCTCGACAAGAATTGCCAAAGGCAGTTTGGCACCTTCTTCAACTTCGTCCATCTCAGGACCTTCAACAATTACCTTTCCATCCTCAACTTCATCCATATCCTTTGAGATAAGGACCTCGACACCAAGAGTCCTACCGCCACCGCACTCAAGATAGAGATCATCTTTTCTAACACGTTCACCTTCAAAGGCTGGACCATAGGAAACTGGAATATCGATCTTTGAAACAGTAACCTTAAGACCTCTAACCTCGATTGCCTTCTGAACTATCTCATCATGTGGAACCTTGCTGACAACATGCTCGTAGGTACAGATACCTGTAGGCAAAACTTCCGGTATATCCCAGTCAGATATTGTCGGAAAGCCCCAATTAATGGCACCTGCAGCATTAGCATACCATTCGTCAGAAACCGGTCCAAAGGCTATGACAAAGGCAAAGGTTCTGTCCTTGTTATAGATGAGATTGCCTTTATAATCACCTGGCTTAATTCCACCAAAGGCCAGGGCCACACGACAGGCAAAGCCAATGGCAAAAACCGCAGATGTGTAAGTTGGACCGAAGGGCACCAATCTTGTTGACCATCCAATCTGGACATTTTGCTTTATCAACTGATCAGGAAAATAAATTCCATCTGTCTGGTCATGAAGAAATACATAGAGATTCTTTTCCTGAAGCTCGGTGGCTATTTTTTGAGCCTCTTCGGGGTCCTTGGGTGAACCAAGTATTGCAGCAAAGCCAGGGGCAGTTCCATCCACAAACTCAACACCCCTTTTTCTGAAAATCAAGTCGTCTGCTGCACCCAGCCAGTAGTTATCATTTGAAGGAGGATCTTCGGTCTTTGTATAAAAATTTGGATCATCAATATATCTTATAGCCTCATACATCTCTTCTGCGAAAAATGTGGCCATTCCTGCGTCAAGGGCAGGGGCAAGATATGGAAGCCACAACTTGTCACTTACAGGTGGAGGGAGAAGCTTGCGACATTCCTGAAAGATGTCCTTCATGTCCCCCAACTGTTTCACAGGTGCACCAAGCATACTGTAAATTATTGGCAAGTAGTAAGCGGTATTAGGAAAGGCTACTTCCTTTTCTGGCCCATACTTTTTCAAAGCCTCTTCATACTTTTCTTCGGCCATGTCAACAATCTTATGGGCCCCTCTAATTGCTGCTGAACAAATAATCTTGGACATACTCTTCCCTCTCTATATATCTAAACTTTAAATCAATCCTTCAATTAATGCCTCGGTAAGATTTACGGCCTTTGGATGCCTCATAATCATGAGTTCTCCTCCTGCAAGTAGCAACGTGGAGGCAGTAATACCTTCAATCAAAACTCCCCTTCTTTCCTGGTCTCCCAGCTCTGCATCAGTTGGAAGCTTCGTTTCTTTGGCCTTCCAGACCTCTCTTCCCAGGTTACAAATTATTGGAGGAGAAAGCTTGTCATCCTGCTGCGTAAGGGCAGCAAGCCTTATCCTTTCCATAACTGAATAGGTGTATTCAAGGCCGTAACCAACCGCACCAATGGACGGGTCCATAAGTATATGATCAAGACCAACCCCCAGGTTTTCAAGAAGGATATTTAACTGCTTTGCGAGGTTCACATCAATTGGGGTTGAAGCCACAACTGGATATTGGAATGCCATGGCAGTGGCCCCTAAGGTCTTGTAATTGGCATCTGTCAATGGACCAAGACATACCTTTTTATCACCAATTAGGCTTGTAATCTCCCTTAGAGTCTCTGTATCCTTTTCTGCATTACCACAACCCCAGAGAATAATGGGCACATCCACTGCCTCAATTACCTTTTGGGCAACCTTTGCCGCATCTTGAGACGATACATTTGCACCATTGGGGTCAGTGCTGGCTAGAGAAAGGCAGATGGCCTTTGCACCAAATTCATTTACACACTTTCTTGCCCATGCAGCAGAATCATTAATTACATCTGAGTAATATTTTAAAAGGGCATCTGGCCATTCTTCTGGAGGTGAATCGAGAACCTCATAGGCAATCCTCGGCGGATTTGGCATGTCTCCTTCAAAGGTGTGGAAAGGTAAAGTGGTTTCGCCTCCAACAACTATGGCCTTGTCTCCCTCACCAATGGTTACACTCTGAATGACGCCACTGCATACTTCTTTGTAAACGTCCTCTGGAATACCTTCTGCCCTTTCAGAAAGAGGTGGCTCATCCTTTGAAAGGGGTGCCACTTCAAGCTCGGTTACTCCTTCCCCTTCCGGAGCCTTAAGCTCAACCTTGGGCCTTGGCTTCTCTTCAACCTTTGGAGCTTCTTTCTCTTCTTTTGCCTCTACTTCTTCCTTTTTTTCTTCCTTTTCCTCAGGCTCAGCCTTTACTTCAACTTCCGGTTTTTCCTCTTCCTTGACAGGTTTTTCTTCTACCTTTACCTCTTCAGCCTTTGCCTCAACGCTTGGAATATAGATATCTTCTCTATTTTCAGCCCTCTTTAATCCATCCTTTGCCTTTTCATAGTCAGGATTTATCTCAAGCGCCTTTTTGAACTCCTTGATGGCCTCGTCATAATTCCCCTTCATAAGGGCCACATTGCCCCTGGCAGTAAAGCGAATTACCCACTTTTCCTTCCATTCCTCTTCACTTATCTCCTCGGGGCAGGGTGGAAGGCCTTCTATTTCGGCCATCTTGGCCTCGGCCTGCATCTGTTCCACCTGAAGTTCTCGGGCCTTTTCAAGGCCTTCCTTTGCCTTTTCATCATCGGGATCTATCTCAAGGGCCTTCTTAAAGGCCTCAATTGCTGCCACATAATCCTTATTGTGAAGGGCAACATTACCCTTAGCAACCAGATTTACTACCTCCTTGGCCCTCTCTGATGGCTTTTCCTCCTCTGCTGCAATTTCTTCCTTGACAACCTCTTCTACGACCACTTCTTCTTTTGTGGCCTCGATAGCCGCTGGTTGTATTTCCTTTTTTGCCTCAGATGGTAGCACTTCCGGAGAAACCGAAGTCCCAAACTGAAGCATGAACTCTGCCTCTAAAAATCTCCTCAGGGCCTCAAATTGGACATCATTAAGCCCCAACACATCCTTTAGTGCCTTTAAGCCCATATTAAGGGACTGAAGCACTTGTTGCTCTCTTGCTGTAAGTGATGTTTGCCCTTGAACTTCCTTTACTTCCTTGGTCATGACTACCTCTTTTGGTCCTTCGCTTTTTGCCTTTTCCAGGGCCTCTTTCGCCTGTTTAAGCTCCTTTGTCAATTTTTCAACCTCGGCCTCCTTGCGACTAACCATTTCTTTTGCTGCCTCTATCTCTTTCTTAAGGCTAGATATCTCAGAGGCCGCCTTTTCTTTTTCTTTGACGACAAGCTCTCTTGATGCCTGAGCCTCTGCTTTTACCTTGTCCAGCTCTCCCTTAAGCTCAAGCTGTGCCTCTTCCCTGGCCCTTTCAACCGCCTCGGTTATGGCTTGGTTGCTAATAAGAACAGGCTCAACGCCCTTGGGCTCGGGTCTATCCGAAAGCCCTGCCCTTTTTACAATCTCAGGCACTGCCTCTTCCCACTCAATTGCCATTATATGAACGCCGGCCACACCAGGAATTTCTTGAACCTGCTTTATTATGTCCACACAGATATCAATGCCTTCTTCCCTTTGATCCTTGGCATCTTGAAGGCGCTGAATTACCTCATCTGTCACATCAAGACCAGGGACAAATCGCTTCATATACCTTGCCATACCCAAGGATTTTGGAGGGGTTACACCTGCAAGGATATAACAGCGTTCATGGATTCCAAGGTCCCTTGCCATCTCCATGAACCTTTGAAACTTTTCCACATTATAGATTATCTGGGTCTGGCAAAAGTTTGCCCCTGCTTCAACCTTTTTTGCAAGCCTTACAGGTCTAAATTCAAAGGGATCTGCAAAGGGGTTTGCTGCACACCCCAGGAAAAGCCTGGGTTCAGCCTTTTTTATCTCTTCTCCACACTGAAACCTTTTTTCATCCCTCATTCCCTTGACCATCTGAAGAAGCTGGATGGAGTCCATATCAAAGACCCCCTTGGCCTGGGGATGATTTCCGAATTTTTGATGGTCCCCTGTAAGGCACAAAAGATTCTTAATCCCAAGGGCTGCTGCCCCTAGGATATCTGCCTGCATACCAATGCGGTTTCTGTCCCTACAGGTCATCTGCATGACAGGCTCAACACCCTCTGAAAGGGCGATGAGACCTGCTGTAAGGCTTGACATACGAACTATTGCAGTCTGGCAGTCAGTGATGTTTACTGCATCAACATGGCCCTTGAGTATCCTGGCTTTTTTCCTGACCACCTCCATGTCTCCATTTTTTGGTGGCCCGAGCTCGCCTGTAACTGCAAAGGTCCCTGAACTCAATATATTTTCAAGATTGCTTCCAGCTATCACGGTAGCAAGTCCTCCCTTACTCTCCGACGTGGCCCACCGTGCCCAGCAGTAGTCCAGTCTCTTATTGGCATGATATTTTTAAGCTCTTCCTTCCTGTCCTGTTTGGAAAGCCTGTCATATATCAGTTGCCATATACATGGAACATCGGGGTTTATCTCGCATCTTCCACCCTGGGAGCCACCACATGGGCCGTTTGAAAGGCTCTTGGCACATCTTGCCACAGGGCAAAGGCCACCTGTAAGATGCAGGACACACGCGCCACAACCTGCACACAGCTCCTTCCATTCGCCACTTGAAAGGTTGGCTCCGTAAAAGGTGGTATTTAGGGCAGGCACCACATTTACATCAGGGCATCTGTCGGCAACAAAGTTCACACCAACCCCGCAGGCCATGGACATTACAAGATCATAGTCCTTTGCCCTTTCGTTAAGGGGCTCAATGTATTCGGGGTCGCACTGTCTGACCAGGGTGTCTTCATCTATTTCAATCTCTCCCCCTGAACGTTTAACCCCGAGCTTTAAGGCTGCTGAAAGGATCTTTACCTCCTTGTCTCCACCTGCAGAACAGACTGCAACGCAGCCCCTGCATCCAAGGACCAGGATTTTCCTGGCACCCTTGACCATCCCCAGCAGCTCCTTCATAGGTTTTCTTTCTGCTATTATCATAAACCTTCTCCAATAGCTCCTTTACTGATCCCTATCCTGGGAATTGCCTTGTGTCTTTGATGCCATAAGCCTTGCTGCCTCAACAATTGGCTCGCTGTGGCCCCTATCTGCAAAAAACATCTCAAGAAGCTCTGGGTCCATATCGAGCTCTTTCAAAATTTTCTTGGCATATCTAACCCTTTTTGAGGCCCTGTAACTTCCTGAAAGGTTATGGCACTTATCCATCTGGCAACCTACTACAAATACAGCATCCGCCCCATTGGTAAAGGCATCAAGGATTTCTGGCACTTCAAGCCTTCCAGTACATGCAAGTCTATCTATTTCAAGCCCTTCTGGCACAAGCCCGCCTTCCTTCAAGGCGTCCACATCAACACTCATGGTATAATTACAACAAAAGCCCTTGATCTTACTCATGATTCTGCCCCCCTGGCCTCAAGTGAAGGCTCCAAAGATATTGCCTTTGCCGGACAATCCTTTACACAGATTCCACATGCATGACAAAGATCGGGTTCAATTACTGCATAGCCTTCATCCACTATGTGCGGTGCCCCAAAGGGACAAAGCCTTACACAGGTAAGGCACGCCACACACTTTCCGGGATCGACCACGGCAAAAAGTCCAAGTTCCCTGAGGGCCTCCTGGTCTATTGTCTTCCTCTTGATGGCCTCTTCTCTCAAGGCCTTTATGATATCTGCACATCTCACATTTTGAGGACATACGGGGATACAACTTTGGCACTGGGAACATGCCCAGATGATATCCCCCTTGATAAGATCATCTTCCATCCCCAAGTTTACCATGTGGACTATCTTTCTTGGATCAAACTCATCTACAACCTTTTCCACAGGGCAAACACCGCTACAAGAGCCACATGAAAAACATAAGGTTACGCTCTCGCAGCCCTCGTACGGGATTACTGACTCGTAAAATGAACTATTTAATTTTGCAGCCTGAACTGTCATACTTTTATTTCCTCACCCTGTTATCTAAGCCATGGACCATTTTCCAGTCTCTTCCTTGACAGTGCCTTTTTTGGACAGGGTAGAAAGATGTTTTTCTACCTCTTCCTTTTCCGCCTTTACCTCCTTTGAAAGCTCATCAAGGCTTAGGGCACCTTCTGAAAGAAGCATCTTTATCTCTTGAAGTATCCTTTCCGAACGAAGAGCTGGTAAAATCTTTGCCTTCACCCCTTCAGTTATGGCCTCCTTTGAAAAATTGCCCTCCTTGTGAAGCTTCTTTGAAAGGGTTCCAAGGGCCGTTCTTGGTTTTCTGGCCTGGGCAGCCTTAACTCCTGCCTTAAGATGCCTTATGAGTTTTTCCCTTTCCTCTTCACCCTCGGCTTCACCCAATGGGCCCTTATCCTTTATCTTTGAAACATATCCTGTGATGAGTTCCACAAATCTTGGGGCCTCTGCGGCAGATGCCCATTCAAGACTCATCCTTTCAGGATCAACGCCACAGTCTTTAAGGAACTGACGACATGTCTCAGCCACAATCATTGCCTCGTAATTACCAGACTGGTAATGGCACTCACCAAGGTGTCACCCGCCTGTAAAGACACCGTCTGCACCGCACTTAAAGGCCTCCAGGATAAACCTGGTGTCGATTCTGCCCGTGCACATGACTCTTACAACGCGCACATTTGGAGGATACTGATAACGCGATACACCAGCCGAGTCGGCAGCGGCATAACAGCACCAGTGGCAGAAAAATCCCAATATTCTTGGCTCAAAACCCGTTTGGGCCATGTCATTCTCCTTCATTGAAACATTTTCTTGTGCCACTGTCCTATTCCTCCTTACAACCTTCTGGAGAAAATGCGTGGATCTGGGCCATTATAGCCTCGTCAGTAAATCCACCCATTGAGATTGCAAGGGTTGGACAGTGTGAGGCACAGATACCACAACCCTTACATGATGCAGTAATGGTCTGGGCCTTTTTCCTCTTGCCAGCCTTTTCAAGCCTGATGGCATTAAAGGGACATAGGCTTTCGCAGATTCCGCATCCAATGCAGGCATCCTGGTTCACCCTTGAAACAATCGGCGCAACTGCAACCTTTCCCTTTGCCAAGGGAATGGCAGCCTTGGCTGCTGCTGCCTTTGCCTGGGCAATGGATTCTTCAAGGCTTTTTGGCCCGTGGGCAAGCCCGCAAAGATAAACGCCATCCACTGCCACTTCAACAGGCCTTAGCTTTGCATGTGCCTCAAGGAAAAAGCCATCTGAGGTCAATGGGGCCTTGACAACCTTTGAAAGCTCTTCATTTTCCCCTGGGGCTATACCTGTAGAAAGGACAACAAGGCTTGCGGGTATTTCAAGGTCATCTCCCAGGATCGGATCAAAGGCCCTGACCTTTATGCCTCTTGCCTGTTTGATGACCTCGGGCCTCTTTTCAGGGGTATATCTTATAAAGTGAATCCCTTTTTTCCTGGCCTCCCTGTAAAGGTCTTCATAAAAGCCATAGGTCCGCATGTCACGGTAAAATACGAATATATTGAGGTCTGGCTTTACTTCCTTGAGTTTAAGGGCATTTTTGACCGCCTGGGTGCAGCAAAGCCTGCTGCAGTGGCTCATGTCCTCTCCGCGGGAGCCAACACACTGAATCATCACCACATTTCTGGCATTTTTCAAAAAGGACTTGCCCTTAGAAAGCTTTTCCTCAAGCTCAAGCTGGGTCAATACCCTGGGACTATCACCATAGGCATAGCCCTTGGGCTTATATTCCCTGCCACCTGTGGCAATGATCATAACACCGTGGTTGACCATATCGGTCTTTCCCTTGCGGCTTATGGTGCTGGTAAAGTTCCCAACATATCCGGAAATGGATTCTAGCTTTGCCTCGGTCAGGACCTCAATATTTTTGTGGGCCTTGATCTTCTTGACCATATCCTTTAGGACCTTTCTAGCATCCTGTCCATCAAGGGTCCAGGTAAGTCTTTTTAAGTTTCCGCCAAGCTCCTTTGACTTTTCAACAAGCACCACCTTAAAGCCCTGATCCGCTATGGAAAGGGCAGATGCCATACCTGCGGCCCCGCCACCGAGAACAAGGGCACTTGGTGTTACATCTACTGTTGGCTGGTCAAGGGGCTCAAGAAGCCTTGCCTTTGCCACAGCCATCCTTACAAGGTCCTTTGCCTTTTCAGTGGCTGCCTCTGGCTCCTGGGCATGTACCCATGCGCATTGATCCCTTATGTTTGCCATCTCCACAAGTGCCGGATTTAGACCAATGGAGCGCAGGGTCTCCTGGAAGAGGGGCTCGTGAGTCCTTGGAGAACAGGCTGATATAACCACCCTGTTGAGCCTGTTTTCCTTTATCTTTTCCGCAATGCTCTTAAGTGCATCCTGTGAGCAGGAATAAAGTGTATCTTCATAAAGGACTACGCCAGGAAGGGTCCCTGCATAGTCCCTTACGGCCTTGACATCCACAACACCTGCAATATTCACCCCGCAATGACAAACAAAGACGCCAATTCTTGGCTCTTCCCTTTCAAGCTCAACATTTTCTTCAGGAAATGTGACTGTGATTGTTTCAGTATTTCTTGCATCTGAAAGTAGCTCGGATGCAATGGCTGCAGCACCTGAGGCCTGGGTTACGCTTTCTGGAATATCCTTTGGCCCCTGAAATGCCCCCGCAACTAGAACCCCATCTCTTGTTGTGGCAAGTGGTGAATCAACGGAGGTCTTGCAGAAGTCATAATGATTAAGCTCAATATCGGCTACCTTGGATATGATCTCCGCATCCTCTGGGGATTCAAGACCAACAGAAAGGACCACCATGTCAAAGATGCCGGAATGGTGCTCACCGTCAGGTGTTGTCCAGGTAAGGGCAAGCTTTCCGTCCACCTGGTCCACCCTGGGGACCCTTGCCCTTATCACATTTATCCCATATTTTTCCTGGGCCCTTTTCCTTGCTTCATCAAAACCCTTGCCCATTGTCCTGACATCCATAAAGAATATGGAGATCTCAAGATCAGGTTCATGCTCCTTGGCAACAGAGGCCTCCTTTATGGCATACATACAGCAGACCGATGAACAGTAGCCATTTCCACAGGTTTCATCCCTTGAACCAATACACTGGAGAAAGGCGATTTTCTTTGGAGGCTTGTTGTCAGATGGACGAACGATATGTCCCTCTGTTGGACCTGATGCACATGTCAACCTTTCAAATTCAAAGGAAGTGAGTACGTCAGGATATTTTCCATAGCCAAATTTTTCCAAAACCTCGTCATCCACCTTTCCAAAGCCTGGGGCAAGGACTACAGCTCCCACATTTAACTCAAGCTTCTTTGGCTTTTGACTAAAATCAATGGCACCTGCAGTGCATGTCTGGGCGCACAGGTTACATGTATCGTAATTGACCCTTAGACATGCTTTCGCATCAATATAATAACTAGAGGGTATTGCCTGGGCGTAGTCAATGTGTGGGGCTCTGGTAATATCTAGCCTTTCATTATAGGTATCTACAACTGGCCTTGGGCAATACATGGTACACATACCACAGGCAGTGCAGAGGTCTTCGTTAATAAAACGGGGGGCTTGATGAACCTTTGCGAGAAATTGCCCGGGCTTACCCTCCAGGGCCTCTAACCTTGCATTTGTGATTATCTCTATGTTTGGAGACCGACCGGCCTCAACCAACTTTGGGGCAAGGATTCACAAAGAACAGTCATTGGTGGGGAAGGTCTTATCAAGCTTGGCCATTACCCCACCAATGGAGGCATTCTTTTCCACCAGATATACGTAATATCCTAGTTCAGAGAGATCCAGGGCTGTCTGGACCCCTGCTACTCCTCCCCCAAGGACTAAAATTGAACCGCTTTTTGCCATTATCTCAACTCCAAGTCCTAGAAAGTATTTTCCTTAATTAATGACCACCAGGAGAACATCCCATGCCAGGGATACCTGAGCCAAGCTCACGTCTCATGGCCATGTCAAAGAGTACCCTTTCGCGCTTCTTGTCAAGGCCAAGGGCCTTCCTCTTAGCATCAATTTTATCAATCATCTTATTGGCAAACTCATTGGGACTCTGAGCGACATCCCAGCTCCCGCCATATACTTCATTCATTCCCTTGAAACAAAAATCTGTAACAATCTTTGAGCCAGAAGTCGGGAAGTTTGGCCCAAATACAACATAAGCTCCACTTGAGACAAAGTACTGGCCAATGGAAACTGCCTTTTCACTCATCCACTGCGGTGCACAACCTGCCACAGGAAGATCACTTATATCATTCCCAAGGCCACCGGTATGAACCATTTCAGTGGCTGCAATAAGGATTCTGCTATTGTCAACGCAAGAGCCCATGTGAAGGACTGGCGGGCAACCAACTGCTTCAAGTACCTCCTTAAGGCCATCTCCTGCCATCTCTGCTGCCTCAGGTGAGAGGAGCCCTGCCCTTCCCATTCCTGTTGCAGCACAGCCTGTAACAAGAACAAGAACGTTGTTTGCAATGAGTTCCTTTGCAAGCTCTACATGGACTTCATCCATAACCCGGTAGTTATCGCAGCCAACAATTGCAGCAACGCCTTTGATTCTGCCGTTTATTATGTTGTCATTTAAGGGCTTATAAGAGGCCCTAAAACGTCCTCCAAGGATATAGTTTATTGTCTCGTGGCTAAATCCTGCAACCACGTCCATTTCATGCTGGGGAATAAAATATTTACCCCTTTCTGGGTATCTCGAGATTGCAATCTTTACGATCTCCTTTGCCACATCAAGGGCCTTGTCTTCGTGGAATTGGACATGGATGGCACCTTCCATCTTTGCCCTTTCCGAGGTGGTTATAAGGGCAGTGTGATAATTCCCTGCAACTGGAGAGACACCTTGCATGATGCACTGGACATCTACGACCATTGCCTCAACTGCCCCTGTTGCAAGAACCACCTCCTGCTGGACAAAGCTTCCTGCTATTGGAAGCCCGCGCCTCATGAGGATCTCGTTTCCTGTGCAGCAGACACCGGCAAGATTTACTCCCTTGGCACCAACCTTTTTACATTCGGCCACGATCTCTGGATCGTTGGCCACCATTGCCAGGGCCTCTGCAAGTACTGGCTCATGACCATGAACCGTTATGTTCACTTCATCCTTTTTTAGGACACCAATATTTACCTTTGTGCGAATTGGAACTGGCGTTCCAAACAGAATGTCCGAAAGTTCGGTGGCAATCATTGAAGCGCCCCAACCATCAGCCAGGGCACACCTGGCAGCTCCAAGAAGTATGTTTTCATAGTGCTGATCAACCCCCATGTGGGTCCTGTGCATGAGCTCTACAACTTCCCTGTCAATGCCTCTGGGAACCACTCCAACCTTTTCCCAGAGTTCTTGTCTTGGCTGTGGAGCACGCCTAATGAATGAAAGGCCAGCCGACTGCTCACCAAATTCAGATACGAGCTTTTCTCCTACCTCAATTGCAAGATCAGTCTTTGATTTATCAGCAGGATCAATTCCAAGCCTTTGGGCAGTGGCCCTAAGCTTTACTTCATCCTTTATTTCATAGGGTGTCTCACCCCTGGCAGTCTCTAAAAATGCAAGGGCAACTCCCCTTCCATGATCCATGTGGGCGGCAGCGCCCCCTGCAATAATCCTTGCAAAATTTCTGGCTGCAACTGTGGGAGCATCTGCACCACAGACACCTATCATGGTGTCAACACCTTCAATGATCTGGCATGGACCCATGTTGCAGTTTCTGCAACAGGTCCCACCTTTTCCAAATAGACAGGGTTCGGTGCTCCTTGCACTGACCCTGTGGGCCGCAGTGATTACACCTGATGAACATTCATTACAAAGAACCTGTCTGTTTGCCTCACACTGGATGCTCGGGCATCCACCGTTTCCCTTTTTAAATCTTCTGCTGGTATCCATAAAAATCTCCTTAAACTAGTTAATTGGCCGATACCTTAGGCCAATCCAGCAAATTGTTTGGCTGCCTGAACAGTATTTTTCATGAGCATAGTGATAGTCATTGGACCAACGCCCCCTGGGACAGGGGTAATGGCAGCAGCCTTTTCCTTAATTCCATCAAAATCAACATCTCCACATAGGATGGCCTTTCCTTCCGGGGTCTTTCCAATTCTGTTTACGCCTACGTCTATTACAACAACCCCTTCCTTCACCATGTCAGCAGTGATTACCTTTGGCCTTCCTGCTGCTACTATCAAGATGTCTGCACGCCTTGTATGAAACGCCATATCTTTTGTGCGGGTATGGCAGACGGTGACAGTTGCATTACCACCTTCGCGCTTTTGGAGCATGAGATTAGCTATGGGTTTTCCTACAATGTTGCTCCTTCCCACAACTACAACTTCAGCTCCGCTGGTTTCAACCCCTGTACGAATGAGCATTTCAAGGATTCCATGAGGGGTGCAAGGAAGAAAACACCTTTCGCCAATTACCATTCTTCCAACATTTACCGGGTGGAATCCGTCAACGTCCTTATCCGGATCAATTGCATTTATTACCTTTGTCTCATCAATATGTTTTGGAAGGGGAAGCTGGACTAAAATACCATGGATCTTTGGATCCTTATTATATTTGTCAATGAGATTTAATAGCTCTTCTTCTGAAATATCCTCGGGCTGATTATCCTGAACAGAGTAAAAACCAAGGTCATGGGCTGTCTTTTGCTTGGCAGTGACATAGGATACAGATGCAGGATTTTCACCTACAAGGATGGTAACAAGCCCTGGGGTAACCCCATGCTTTTCCTTCATCTCCTGCACTTCTTGTTTTAGCTCTTCTCTAATCTGTTTTGCAATCTCAGTTCCGCTAATGATCTTTGCTGACATGGCTCCTCCCTAAAATTAATGAATCCCAATTCAGCCTTTTAATGGCCTTTAATAGTAAGCAAAGCTTGGACCAAGTAAAAACCATTTTAAAATAAATGGTAAATCATTAAAAAACTAATTGAAATTAAAGAACAATTTCAAAATTGTTAGTGTTATTTTTATACAAAAAGTGCTATTTGATTAATACTGGGGCGTTTTTCCCCGGGCCTGATGACTTTTTCCCCTATTTCAAAATCAAAGATATCTTGTCCACGTCCCTGGATATTTTCGTTTAAGGTCCCTATACCAAAGACAAAGGTAATAGAGAAGAATAAGAAGGACAATCGTTATAGGGTAAATCTCCCAGATGGTCACAAACCCCCTTAAACCAAGCCATGTAGCACTTCCTTCAAGGATTATTCGGTGAACCAGATAAAAGAACATTGCAGTTTGGCCAAAGACAAGGAGCACTCCCTTTGGGTTCGGAGTAATTCTTTTTTCAATTTCCATAAGACCAGAAAGGATTACACACATAAGACCTGTTTCAAGGCTCATGTAGCTTAGGGAGGGGGGGTATTTGCTAACATAAAGCCAGCTAACCAAATCGTGTTTTTCACCTCGATAAAGCCACATGTTCCCATAGCCGTCAAAATAGCGGACCAGGGCAAAGACCACCAGACAGATCACCCCAGAAAGAAAAATGAGCCTTTGAGGATGAAGGGGAACCCTTTGCCCCATTGTAAAATTCATAAGATACCTTCCAAGGACCCAGCCAAGCACCATTATGGAAAGCCAGGGGATAACGGGGTAGTTGATGCTTACACCAGGGGCCTTGTAGAGTGCTACAGTAAGAGCTGCCAGCACAGATTGATGGCCTGAAGATGGATTCCAGAAAAGCCCTGTGATGTATTCACCGCCAAACCACCAGCCAAGGGCCAGGGTCAACAGCCAGAAACTTGAAAGACGGCGAAGGGGAACCATCAGCATCATGGAAACCCCTATGGCATAAAGGACCTGAAAGGAAAGTCGCCAGGAAAAAAACGAAATGACAGTGGGATCAAGGGCTGCAATGAAGGCCCCCCTCTTTAGAATTCCACTGTCTATGGCCCATGAATCCTGACCACGGAATACCCTCCTTTCAACACTTATGGCAAGGGCAGTCCCTGCAAGAAATACAAATGTGGGGGCGCAAAGGTGAGTGACCCACCTAGTCAAAAATACAAAAAGTGGGATCTCAACCCCTGGCTTAAAAAAGGCGGCGGAATCTGCAGAAAAATGCCCTATATCATAGGCCATGGAGACATGGTCAAGGACCATTAAGATCATCACAAGCCCGCGCATCCAATCAATGGATTCAATTCTTTTAGATGGCGGGGCCTTTGGAGTGCTCAAACTGATAACTCTTAAACCTTTTTAATCAACAAAGGGGCACAAGAATTTCCCTTGTGCCCGCCAATAAAAAACTCTTAAAGATAGGACTCGATTAGCTTTTCTGCTATCTGAACAGCATTTGTTGCAGCGCCCTTTCTGATGTTATCTGCAACAATCCACATATCAAGCCCATTTTCCTGGGAGATGTCCTTTCTTATCCTTCCAACATAGGTGTAGTCTGTGCCCTCAGCCTTTATGGGCATTGGATAGAGATTTTCTTCAGGATTATCAAGGACCTTCACCCCTTCTGCCTTTTCAAGAAGCTCCCTTGCCTTTTCGACAGTGATTTCCCTTTCAAATTGGCAGTTAACTGCCTCTGAATGACCGAAAAATACCGGCACACGCACTGTTGTGGCAGAGACCATTATGGAGTCATCCTCCATTATCTTCCTGGTCTCGTTCACCATCTTCATCTCTTCCTTGGTATAGCCATTTTCCAGAAATACGTCTATGTGGGGAAGGCAATTAAAGGCAATCTGGTGCGGGTAGGCCTTATATTCAAACTCCCCAACATATCCCTTTGACTTTCCGGGGTCATTGCCGCATCCCTTGATCACCCACTGCTTTATCTCCTCTTCAAGCTCGTCTATGGCCTTTTGCCCTGAGCCTGAAACGGCCTGGTATGTGGAGACAACTATCCTTTTGATTGGTGAATAGTCATAAAGGGGCTTTAGGGCCACCACCATCTGAATGGTGGAACAATTTGGATTGGCTATTATCCCTTTATTCTTATAGCCAGAAATAGCATGGGGATTTACCTCTGGAACCACAAGGGGAACATCAGGATCCATTCGCCAGGCGCTTGAATTGTCAATCACTACTGCGCCTGCCCTTGCAGCAGAAGGCGCAAACTCAAGGCTTCTTGAAGCTCCAGCAGAAAAAAGGGCAATATCCACCCCGTTAAAGGAGTCGTGGTCAAGCTTTTCAACAACCACATCTTCGCCTCTAAAACGCATCTTTTTGCCCTGGGAGCGCTCGGATGCCAAAAGCTTGATATTTGACACCGGAAAGTCGCGCTCATCAAGGACCTTTATCATCATCTTTCCTACAGCCCCTGTGGCGCCTACCACTGCCACTGAATATTCCTTGCTCATGGCCTATCTTCCTCCTCTAGCCCTTTACATAATCGGCAACGAGGTCTCCCACCTCTGTGGTGGAATACCCCATCTTGCCTGCAGAAAGGCTCTTAAGGTGCTTGCTTACCACCTTTTTGACTGCATCCTCAACCGCCTTTGCAGCCTCTTCCTCGCCTAGATAGTCAAGCATCATCTGGCCTGCACAAATGGCCGCAAGGGGGTTGATAACATTTTTACCTGTGTATTTTGGGGCGCTTCCACCAATGGGCTCAAACATGGAAACCCCTTCTGGGTTGATGTTGCCACCTGCAGCAATTCCCATTCCGCCCTGGATCATGGCACCAAGGTCTGTTATTATATCGCCAAACATGTTGTCAGTGACAATTACATCAAACCATTCAGGGTTTTTCACCATCCACATGCAGGTGGCGTCAACATGGGCATAGTCAGTTTCGATATCGGGATATTCCTTTGCCACCTCATAAAAAGTCCTTTCCCAAAGATCAAAGGCAAAGGTAAGGACATTGGTCTTTCCACAAAGGGTGACTTTTTTCTTCTTATTTCTCTTCCTGCAGTATTCAAAGGCAAAACGAATACAGCGCTCAACCCCTTTTCTGGTATTGATGGATTCTTGAACTGCAACCTCATCAGGGGTCCCTTTCTTTAGAACGCCTCCAGCGCCTGCATAAAGGCCTTCTGTATTTTCCCGGACAACAACAAAATCTATATCCTCTGGCCCCTTGTCCTTTAAGGGAGTCTCAACCCCTGGATAAAGGATTACAGGGCGAAGGTTTACATATTGATCAAGGGCAAAGCGAAGGGCCAAAAGGATACCCTTTTCAAGTATCCCTGGCTTTACATCCGGATGTCCAATGGCACCAAGATAGATTGCCTTATATTGCTTTAGATCCTCTACGGCCCCTTCTGGAAGGACTTCTCCAGTCTTAAGATATCTATCTCCGCCGTAATCATACCATGTAAAGTCAAGTTCAAACCCAAACCTTTTAGCCGCGGCCTCAAGGACCTTAACACCCTCTCTTACTACCTCAGGACCTGTCCCGTCACCAGGTATAACTGCAATCTTATACTTATTCATACCTCTTCTCCTATCATTTTTAAAAATATGGATTTCTTGCCTATAGCGATTTCTTTTTAAGGATATGGGCTATCAGCCCGCCGTCACTTATAAGCTCTTGCATAAAGGGAGGGATGGGTTGTGCCTTCATGCGCTTTCCAGTTGTAAGATTTACTATCTCGCCTGTGTCTGCATCTACCTCAATCTCATCTCCCTCTGAGATAAGCTCGGGCGCATCCTCACATTCAAAGATGGGAAGCCCCATGTTAAAGGCATTTCTATAAAATATCCTTGCAAAGCTTGGAGCAATTACACAGGAAACCCCTGCTGCCTTGATGGCAATTGGGGCATGTTCCCTGGAAGAGCCACATCCAAAATTTTTTTCAGCTACAATTATATCTCCCTTTTTTACCTTTTTGGGAAAATCAGGATCTGCATCTTCCATGCAGTGTTTCGCCAACTCCCCAGGATCGGATGTATTCAAATATCTTGCTGGAATTATTGCATCTGTATCCACATTTTTTCCAAACTTCCAGACTTGTCCTTTAAACTTCATATTTTAACCCCTTTTTACAGTTCTTCAGGACTTCCAATTCGGCCCAAAATAGCACTTGCTGCGGCAACGGCAGGGCTTGCCAGATACACCTCGCTTTCAGGATGCCCCATCCTTCCTACAAAGTTCCTGTTGGTTGTGGAAAGGGCCCTTTCTCCCTTAGCAAGTATTCCCATATGACCGCCAAGACAAGGACCACAAGTAGGTGGCCCAATTACAGCCCCGGCATCAAGAAAGGTCCTCAAATAGCCCCTATCAAGGGCCTCTGACCATATTGCTGGAGTTGCAGGAAGGACAATTAGTCTAAGGCCCTTTGAGACCTTTTTGCCCTTAAGGATACTTGCTGCCATCTCAAGGTCCTCAATCCTTCCATTGGTGCAGGAGCCTATTACCACTTGATTAAGCTCAATGGTCCCTATTTCTGATATTCCAACCGTATTTTCTGGAAGATGCGGCATGGCAATCTGTGGCTCTATATTTGAGCAATCATAGGTAATTACACGTGCATACTGGGCATCTTCATCACTTTTATAGAGCTTATAAGGCCTTTTTGCCCTTTTTGAACAGTATTCTTCTGTTATCTCGTCTGGATTTATAAGGCCTGCCTTTCCACCTGCTTCAATGGCCATGTTGGACATGGTCATCCTTTCTGCCATTGAAAGCCTTTCGATAACTGGCCCACAAAACTCCATAGCCATATAAAGGGCACCATCTACACCAATATCCCCAATGGTATAAAGAATGAGGTCCTTTCCAGTAACCCAGGGCCTAAGCTCCCCTTCATACACAAGCTTTAAGGTCTCTGGCACCTTGAACCAGGTGTAGCCGGTTATCATGGTGGCAGCAAGATCCGTGCTTCCAACTCCTGTTGCAAAGGCCCCGAGGGCACCATAGGTGCACGTGTGACTGTCTGCCCCAATCACCACATCCCCTGGAAGCACAATGCCTTTTTCGGGCAAAAGACAGTGCTCAACGCCAACATCTCCCCCTTCATAAAAGTGAAGGATGGCATGTTCTTCAGCAAACTCCCTCAGCATCCTCACTTGTTCAGCACTCTTTATATCCTTATTTGGAGTAAAGTGATCTGCCACAAGAGCTATACGCTCCCTGTCAAAGACCTCCTTTGCACCTGCCTTTTTAAAGATATCTATGGCAATGGGTGCAGTGATGTCATTTCCAAGGGCAATATCCACCTTTACTTCCACAAGCTGGCCCGGCTCCACATAGTCAAGCCCTGCATGATCGGCCAGAATCTTTTCAGAAATGGTCATTGGTCGGCTCATCTGTTACCCCTTTTAATATCTCCTTAATACTTTCTAGTTCTTATAGGCCAGACGGTTAAGGGCGGCAAGATAGGCCCTTACACTTGCAGTTATTATATCTGGGTCTGCCCCCTGGCCTGTAACCACCTTATCACCCTCTTGAAGCCTTACGGTGACCTCTCCTTGGGCGTCGGTGCCACCTGTAATTGAATTTACTGTAAATCTCAAGAGCTTACTCTTTGTTTTGACTATCTTTGAAACAGCATTAAAGGCCGCATCGATTGGCCCTGCACCCACAGAGACCGCCATCTCTTCCCTTCCGTCAATCTCAAGGGCAACTGTGGCAGTGGGCCTTATCCCGCTTCCGCCAGCAACATGAAGATATGTGAGCTTATATTTTTCTGGTATCCTTAAGATCTCCTCGGCCACTATGGCCTCTAGATCCTCCGGAAAGACCTCCTTTTTCTTGTCTGCAAGGACCTTGAATCTTTCATAGACCCTTGTGACTTCGTCATCTTTAAGCTGGTATCCCATCTCTTCAAGCTTTGCCTTAAGGGCATGTCTTCCTGAGTGTTTTCCAAGGACAATGCTGCTTGAAGAAAGGCCAATGTCCTTTGGGTTCATAATCTCGTAGGTGGTCCTCTCCTTTAGAACACCATCCTGATGAATCCCTGATTCATGGGCAAAGGCATTTGCGCCAACAATGGCCTTATTTGGCTGAACAACCATGCCTGTAAGCATACTTACAAGCTTGCTTGTTGCGGCAATGTGCCTTGTGTTAATCTTTGTCTCATAAGGAAGGCAGTCATGCCTTGTCTTTATGGCCATAACCACCTCTTCCATGGCGGTATTTCCGGCCCGCTCACCTATGCCGTTTATGGTGCATTCCACCTGCCTTGCCCCCTCGTTAATGGCCGAAAGCACATTGGCTGTGGCAAGCCCAAGGTCATTGTGACAATGGATGCTTAGGACGGCCTTATGGATGTTTGGGGTGTGCTCCATCACGTATTTAATCATTCGAGCAAAATCCCAGGGAATGGCATAGCCTACAGTATCGGGAAAGTTCACAGTGGTTGCACCGCAGTCAATAACCCGTTCAAAGACCTTGCATAAAAAATCTAGGTCAGAACGGCTGGCATCTTCTGCAGAAAATTCCACATTGGATGTATATTTGCTCGCGTATTTCACTGCCTCGCCGGCAAGCTCAAGCACCTCTTCCCTGCTCTTTTTAAGCTTGTATTTAAGATGAATGTCAGAGGTTGCAAGAAAGGTATGAATCCTTGGATTTTCACCCTCCTTTATTGCCTCCCAGGCAGTGTCAATATCCTTTTTTACTGCACGGGCAAGGGCCGTAACCTGAACCCCCCTAAGCTCCCTTGCAAGGGTCCTTACCCCTTCAAAATCTCCAGGGGAAGTGACCGGGAAACCTGCCTCAAGCACATCCACCCCAAGCTTTTCAAGCTGGCGGCCAATTTGAAGCTTATCATCAATATTCAGAGATACCCCAGGGGACTGTTCACCATCCCTTAAGGTGGTGTCAAAGATGATTATCCTGTTGTTTGTATTTTTCATAGCATTGCCCCTAAAAAGTTTAACAAGGCCCTAATT
>JALXCD010000030.1 GCA_026991135.1 Deltaproteobacteria bacterium
ACGTTGAAAATCCAAGAAACCTAACAAAGGTTGTTAAATTGTAAATTTTAGGAAAGTAAATCACCTTTGTAATAGTATTCAATAAAAGCTTCATAGGTCCAAGGGCATTTTTCTTTAAAAATTTGTGCAATTGCAATGGCATATTGTTGAATTTCCCATTGAGCATGAGAATCAGCTCTTAAATTTATAAAATTCATTAAAGATCTTACATTTACAGTCCAATAAAATTGTGTATATTGTCCCAAAGGAAGTATTATTCGTGCCATTTCTCGAGCTAATCCTAATTTCAATAGGTGTTGATATTTTTTATAAGTATATTCCCAGCAGCCAATAGCCATGCAATTTCTGCCGAATGGACCATAATGGTCTATATGGCTGGTGAAAATAATTTATCCCAAAGCCTTAAAAAAGACCTTGAAGAGATGAAAAGGATTGGCTCAAGCCCTAAGGTAAATATTCTGGTCCAAGCGGATACAGGGCTACCTGGTCTTATCTCTGAAGATGGATTTACCCATCGCTTTAAGGTTGAAAAGGGTTGGCTGAAGGACTTTCCACTTGGGTACAATGCTGACATGGCAAGTCCCTATGAGCTTTCAAATTTTATTACCTGGGCCAAAACAAATTTTCCAGCAAGGCATTATCTACTTATCCTTTGGGACCATGGACTTGGCTGGGTTGGCGGAGATGAAGATTCAGAACAAGAAACAAAAAGCGCACCTGTAAGAGGCATTCTTCAAGATCAGGGTTCAAACTCCTTTATGTCACTTTCTGAATTAAATGAGGCCCTTTCCCTTGCTGGAGTAAATTTTGATATAATTGAGTTTGATGCATGTCTCATGGGTATGTGGGAAGTGGCTGTCTCTATAGAAAATTTTTCACACTTTGCCACCTTTTCTCAGGCAAATGAGCCAGCAACAGGGAATCCATATGACCAGTTATTTGAAGAAATCTCTCGGAATCCATATCTGACACCAAGGGAATTTTCTCAGTTAATAGTAAAAAAATATATCTCTTATTATGAAAGTGACCCTGAAATTGACATAAGCGTTACAAAATCAGCCATTGACCTATCAAGGCTGGAAGATCTTTCCAAAAAGATAGATGATATAGCCCGGTTATTGAAAGATTCATTTTCTGAAAAAATACATGAATTTTTAAGTATAAGGGAAAATACTCAAGAATATTCTTCTCTTCCTGGAAGCATTGATCTTTTTGATTTCCTAAAGGGCCTAAGCACCCTTGAAGGCCCACTTTCCCAAAAGGCTATAGAGATTATGGAGTTTTTAAATAACAACATTTTTGTTGAAGTAGGCCTGCATAACTCTCAATATCCTTCTAATATTGCTGGCTTTTCAGACTTATCAGGTTCTCATGGTATAAGCATTTTTTTGCCCTATGGTTTTCAGCTATTAGAAGGTGAACTTTCACAATATGAAAAGACCCTTTCCTCTCAGAAAGCGCCAAACTGGTTTGAATTCGTAAAACAATTTTCTGAAACAACAGGGATTTCCAATAATATAGAATCCACCCAAGGAAATTTTCTCCTTGGACTCTACTGGAAAACAAACCCATCAGTTGCCCTATTTTATGACCTTGACCTTTATATAATAGAGTCAGGCGGCGATGTTTATGCATCATGGATGGGAAGAAATACACCAAATGGACACTTTTCCCTGGATTCAAGAATCTCCATGGCACCATTTGAATTTTATTCAGCAAATCCAATAGTGAGAAAGGGGATTTATATCCCAGTAATAAACCTCACTATTAAGATTCCTTATTTTTTCTGGCCTGAGGACATTGAAACATATTTTTACTATCTGCCAGATTTTTATCAAGATTTAGCTTATCAAGTTGGCCCCCATATAATGAATTTTGAAAACCCTGCCCCGCTAGAATGGGATGACCACGTAATTGAACTTTTAAGTCAAAATTATTATTCAAACTGGTGGATACCTGGAGGTATAGAGCGGTATCTTTCGAGGTTACCCAAGGTAGTTAAAGAAAAATTTTGGCATAACGTGCAAAAAAAGATGATCAAAAGACAGGAAAAGAGATTCTTTTACATGCAGTTATACTAAAATTCCTTTTCTGGCTTTTTCTTTATTATCTTTACCAGAGTCTCCTTTAACAAAGCAGGCTTAATGGGCTTTGAAAGGTAAAAGTCCATACCTGTCTCTTTACATCTTGCCCTGATTTTATCAGATACCTTAGCAGAAAGGGCTATGATCTTTGTTGGAAATAGATTTCGTTCTCTTTCTATTTCCCTTATCTTTAAGGTTGCCTCAAAACCATCCATAATAGGCATCTGACAATCCATTATTATGAAGTCATAGTAATTTTTCTTAAAAAGCTCTAAGGCCTTTTGTCCATTTTCTGCTATATCCACAGTTGAAATACCCATCTTTTTTAACATAGACCTTGTTATCATTTGATTGAATTCGTTATCTTCCACCAAAAGACACTTAAGCTCTTGAGGTAAATTGATTTCAAGCTCCCCTTTTCTATCTATCTCTTTCAGAAGTGGGCCTTTTCTTTGTAAAATTTTAAGAAGCTGAGAGCCTTTAAAGGGGGATGTCAACGTAATATCAGAAATTACATTAATACCTTCTTCTTTAGAAAACCCTAAGGGCCTGATTTCTATTATCTTAAAGCCATCTCCTTTTCTGAGTTTTTCTAAAAGACCGCTTTTTTTAGTATCAAGTATGCCATTACTGTCTCCAATCAAAAAATCAATCTTTTTTGAAGTAGGTCTTTTTAAGGAATCGAGAATCAATACCTTTTGATGCCAGTCAATCAGATAATTTTTTACTATTTCTTGAAGTATCCTGTCTTTCATAACTAAAAGAATTTTATACCTTTTGGGCAAGACATCCTTTTTTTCTTTTTCAATAAGGCCGATGGGGACCTTTATCTTAAATTTTGTGCCCTGTTCGCTAGAATAAACAGATATCTCTCCATTTAGGGTATCCACCAAGTGTTTTACAATAAATAGTCCCAATCCTGTTCCTGAAATTTTTTCCCTTTTTTCTTCTCCCCTTTCAAAGGGTGCAAATATCTTTTCCTTTATTTCATCTGGAATACCGCAACCAGTATCTTGAATAATAAAGACAATAAATGCACTGTCATCTTTTTTACCGCAAATACCTTCTATCTTTATCCACCCTGATGAGGTGTATTTGGCTGCATTTCCTAAAAGATTCAAAAGGATTTGAGAAATCCTTGCCTCATCACCAAGGACCCTTTGTGGACAATTTGAATAGGAATAGAGTCTTATAGGTCTTTGACCAATTAGACCTACTCCTAAATCTGCAATATCTTCAACAAGCCTGATTGGCTCAAAGGGCTCAAATTGAGCAGTTACCTTTTTATATTCAAGACGAGAAATATTTAGAATATTGTCAATTAATGCCAAAAGATGATTGCCAGATCGAATGGCAATTTCAAGATAATGTCTAGACTCTTCACCCAACTTTTCTGCTTTTAAAAGAGAAAGAGCACCTATCAATCCATTTAAAGGGGTCCTTATTTCATGACTCATATAGGAAAGGAATTCTGACTTAACCTTTGAAAGCTCTTCAGCCTTTTGAACCTCAGATTTTAAAAGGGTTGACTGAAGAGCCTTTCCAATTGCCCAGATAAGCCATACACTCAAAATGACGCCAAAAAATATGAGTGCCCCAAAAAGTAAGCCTATCTGGTAAATATGTGTAATTTCACATTTTGGATAGAGCTTAATAAAATAAAAGGAGGTCTTTTTGACAGGGGTCAAAAAGGCTATAAACTCTTCTTTATTAAAGGAAAATTGATCATGATAACACTCTTTTTTGTCCCTAAAATATCTCTTAAGAATGTCTTCAAAAAATTCAGGCATAAAATTTTTATTGCCAAAACTTATGATGCATTTTTCGTCATATAAAATTCCAATAGCCCCTTTGCTAGTGGAACTATTTTGGTCCATCCATCTTTTGGGTATCGAATTTAGATGAAGTGTCAGTATCTCCTGCCAGCTCACTGTGCCAGAAAGCCAGCCAACCTTTTTACCCCTGATGGTGCAAGGAGATAAGATAAAAAGGGAATCACTATATGGATTTGGCAAAAATCTTGGAATATTTTTGGTAGAACTTATAAGTCTTTCTACAAAACTTAGAGCACGGCCAATATGCCCTATTTTTGTTACGAGATTGCCATCATCATCAAAAAGCACTAGGGATTTATATATGGATTTGCCATTTAAATAGGTCTTTTTTTCAAGTATCAAGGAAAATTCATTGTCAATTGCCAATATGTTTTGAGAAAGACCGATAGAATATCCAATTCCCAAGGCTTTATTTTTAAAATATGCAAGTACAAATGGGTCCTGTGCATATTGAGATATCTCTTTTTGCCTTTCCTCAAGAAAAAAAGCAAGATAATCTGCTTCCTTTTGAACATTTATTTCCTGGTCTTCAATATTTTTATTATCCATTCTGACATATGCGTGAAAAAGCAAAATGGCAAGAAGGATGGCATAGATACCCAAAAGAAGGCTTGGTATAAGGGAGAAAAGGAGTTCCTTCTTAAGAAGCCTATTTTTTCCTTTTGACATCTATAAAAAAATCAGGATAGTATTGAACTATTAAAGGAAAATACTTCATAACCAGATCGAAATAGGTTCCATCGGATTTTATTTTCCTTAGATAATTATTGAATCTTTCCTTAAGTCTTTCAGCATCCTTAGTAAAGGCCACACCCATTACCTGCTCATTAGAAATTGGCCCTATAATTTTTATTTTTCCAGGCCACTTGGTAAGGGCAATCAGCACATCAGGAAGGTCAAGCATTGTGGCTGCGGCCTTGTTTGAAATAATGGCTGGAATAAGTTCGTTTAGGTTCCCTGGATAACTTACAAACTTAACATTTATACCTTCAAAATCATATAGGTCCTTGTCAATACAAGTGCCTGCTTTTCCAAGAATTGTTATGCCATCTAATTGTCTTATTACCTTTTTAATAGCATCTTTCGTATTTGATGAGGCCTTAACAGGGATAAGGTGACTATCAATATTTGACACAAGAAGCACCTGAGTGGGAAGAATGGGCTCTGAATAAGAAACAAGTTCTTCTCGCCAAGGAAGCTTGGTGAGACCATTTGCTATAAGATCTCCTTTAACTGGCCTTTTCCCAACTATCTTGGCCTTCCCTGATTTAACAACAATCTTTTTCCCTATGAGATCTCCAATGACATTTTCCCAGTCAGTTTTTACATATACATATTTAACACCAAGTTCTTTGCAAAACCCCTTTATAAGCTCAACACTGAATCCATCTCCTAAGCCAGTTACAAAATTTGCATAGGGGACACCGAGATGCCTTAACTGGCCCCTTTTAATTATCTCTTTTAATGTTGTTGATTGACAAGGAACTAAAAAGATATGCAAACAAAATAAGATTAAAAAAAGTCTTACAAAAAGCATTTTCTCTTTCTCCTGAACTTTTAAACCCTTATTTAAGGTTAAAAATTGCCGAAATCTCTATTTGGGCATCTAGAGGAAGGGCTGATACCTCAACCACCTGTCTTGCCGGAGTCACACCTTGACCCAAAAAATCCACATATATCTCATTAAATTCCTTAAACCTTGTAATATCAGTCAAAAATACCTCAAATTTTACTGCATCCTTAAGATCAGCTCCTGCCTCTTTCGCAATCTCATGAATATTTTTTAATGCTTGTCTGGCTTCATCTTTAAAGCCAGATTGAACAAGGGAATTTTTTACTGGATCTATACCTAACTGACCTGAAACAAAAAGAAATCCATTAACCAATATTGCCTGAGAATATGGACCTACAGGCTTTGGAGCCCTTTCAGAAAAGATTTTTTTCATTATCCCGCCTCTTTTCCAGGTGGACTACTTAATTGCACTATCAACTGCCTTTAAAAGCGATGAAAAATTAAAGGGCTTTTTGAGGATTGCCTTCACCTGCAACCCTTTCTCACTTTCAAGAAAATCATTGGAATCGACCCTTCCTGTGGCAACAATGACCGGATCCTTATTTCCGAGGGCCTTTTTTTCTTTTAAAAAAGAGATGCCATCTAACCCTGGCATTGTTAAATCCAATATAATTACATCAAAATGCTCTCCGCCTTTTAATAGCTCAAGGGCCTTACTTCCATCTCCAACTGTCTTTACATCCATTCCTTTAAGACCCAAAAAATCTGCCATAAGGCCCTTTAGTTCTGGTTCATCTTCTACAATCAGACATTTTATTCCTTCGAGCTCTCTTAACACCTTTAAGGATACATCTGATTGAGTCTTATCTTTTAACTCCTTTTCTTTTGGAACTGGGAGATAAACCGTAAAGATCGACCCTTTACCCTTTTCAGTTTCTACGGAAATAAAGCCATTAAATGACCTTATTGTCGAATAGGTTATTGCAAGGCCTAGTCCAGTACCACCTTCGTCAATCCTTGTTGTAAAATATGGCTCAAATATGTATGGAAGTAGTTCCCGTGATATCCCTGAGCCTTTATCTTTAATACTTATGAAGGAATAAAGACCGCTTTCTGGGCTAAAACCCGAATAAATATACCCAAGGGCGCCACTTTTAATCAAAAGATCATCTATTGAAATTTGACCAGAGGAAATATCTATTATCCCCTCTTCATTCATGGCCTTTGCTGCATTTATAATAATGTTTGAAAGGGCGTTTTCGAGCTCTGATGGATCACCTTTTACAGGAAGAGGTGCCTTTTTGATTGAAATATTTATGGTAAGTTTTGGATAGCTCCTTTCAACAACTTGTGAAAGATTGGTTAGTACTGGTAATACATCAAACACCTTTTCACAATTACAAGACGGTCTGGAAAACCTGTTCATATGTGATACAAGACATGCAGCCCTTTCTGTTGCAGAAACAATATTATCTAGAAGAGTCTTACAACCAAATGCCTCCTTTTCCCCTTTTATCTTTTCTTGCATAAGCTGGGCATAACCCGATATGGCCATAAGTATGTTATTGAGATTATGTGCTATCCCCCCTGCCATAATTAACAGGGAATTTACCTTATTACATTGAATAAGCCTGTTTAGCTCTTTAAGTTCATCTGAAATGTCCTTTACAATTATAAGAGTGTTGGGATCACCATCTTTTTTTATTACTTCAGCATACAATTCAAGGGTCTTTATTGCCCCCTTTTTGCCTATTTGAATCTTTTCTGTTCGCTGTCCTTCTTTCAAAGGTTGTTTCAAAATGGTATTTTTTAAAAAAGTTAACAGGGAATCTGTATCAAGCTTTCCTGCCTCTGCACAAAGTGACCTTGTGGAAGGACTTATAAATAGTGGATTTAAATTCTTATCAAGAAGAATAAGGCCAATATTTTCAATTCTAAAAAGCGACCTTCCAAGGGGATTGTGAAAATAGGAGGGGTTTATCCCCTGAAAATCAATATCTTTGCTCCTTTTTTTTAATAACTCAATTGCCCTTTGTCTCGATCTCTTACGTATCACATTAGTTAACTCATCAATAAATGAGTCGATATCTTTGTAATTTTCGAAAATCAGATCAGCATCTTGATAAAAAGATTCCCCTCTTAGAGAAACTATTATTGCACCAGGAAAATCCTTCTTATATTTGTCTATCTTCTTTTGATTGTGAGAGGAAATGAAAATTGCATCAATTACATCATTCTTTTCTATGTATGAAAGGACATTAAATCCTTTTATTTTTAGGATCTTATGCCATTTTTCAAAATCTTCATCTGAAAGATCAAGAAATATTGTGCCTTTTGGAGATATACCAGCATTTTTTAGACATTTTTTAACGGTCTTTAAAAAATCATCCAATTTATAAGGCAAGGTGAGGGTGGTTGTTGCACCAAGGGCACGTCCCAAGGAATCAACTTCGTGTGGATTGTAATAGGCAGAGATTGCTAAGAAAGGAATATCTCGAACACATTTTTCCGTAGAACTCCTTATAATTGATAAAAGCTCCCAGCCATTCAATCCAGGCATATCTATATCAGATATAATTAGTGAAGGCGAAGGTTTCCGATTTTCCAAGACCGATAGGGCCTCAGAACCATTTTTTGCCTCTACCACATGATATCCTTCTTTTTCCAGTTGAAACCGCATCAATTTCAACTGAAAAATATTGTCATTTACTATTAAAATAGAGGAATCCGACCGGGGCTTGGAATCAACTAATTTCATTATCTATTATTTTAATCAACAAAAAGAAAGTCAATTAATATTCAATTAGATATTATATGCATCTAAATAAAAATAGCAATATTTAGAAAAAACTTTTTAAAAAAAAGAAATTAAC
>JALXCD010000031.1 GCA_026991135.1 Deltaproteobacteria bacterium
AGTAAGGTTTTCAAGTCATTAAAAATGGCACTTCCTCCAACCATCAGGGAAATAACCGAATGACTGGCCAGATTTTACACTCGATAACACCAAGTAGTGCCAAGAGCTATAATTGCGTCTTTAACCTGTTGATATTACTGAATATTTTTTAAACAACTGTTAAAGATGAGTCATACGCTCAAGGAACCTTTCAGACCTTTTTCTCCTTGTTGGCGATATATGCCAAAGGGCAAGGTGTAAGGGGATACGACATTCCGTAAGGGGCTCTGCTGCAGGCTCCCTTGTGGTTCATCTCCTTTTAAACGGTCCAGACCCATTAAGGCACAACCTTCTTTTTGAAAGGTTCATAAACGATGGAAGAAATGACCTTCCTGACATAGACATTGACTTTGACTCGGAAAGGCGGGATGAGATCACCTCCTGGCTAATGGGGCGTTTTTCCAGGGGCCCCTTTTCCTCACAGGCAGCCCTTGTTGCAACCGTTCACACCTTTAGACCAAGAAGCGCAGTAAGGCTAAGCGCAAAGGCCCTTGGGATAAGTGCTTCTGATATAGACATTCTGGTAAGGGCGCTTCCTTGGTCCCTTAGGGGCATTTCATTAAAAGAGGCAGTTGAAAGGCTTCCTGAATTAAAGGACTCTCCCCTTAAGATGGCAAAGGGCCTTTTGGAGATGGCCTCAAGAGTTGAAAGGCTCCCCTTTCAGACATCTGTCCACCTTGGAGGGGTGGTCCTTGCCCCTAAAAACATCCTGGATTGGAGCCCCATTTTTCTTTCCAGAAAGGGGTTTCCGGTAACACAGCTTGATAAAGACGATATCGACTTCCTTGGGCTTTTAAAGATAGACCTTTTGGGGCTAAGGATGCACACTGCCATAAAAAAGGCCCTGGATGTTTTAAAAAAGATAGATAAAAAAATAAATATAGAAAATCTTCCCCTTCATGACAAAAAGACCTTTGAGCTTTTAAGGACCGGAAACACCCTTGGGATATTCCAGGTGGAGTCTTCAGGACAGAGAAACCTTATCTGCAGGCTTAAGCCAGGCTCCTTTGAAGACATAGTGGCAGAGATCTCCCTTTTTAGGCCAGGACCTGTAAAGGGGGATATGGTAAGGCGCTTTTTGGAAAATAGAAAAAACAAAAAAATAAAGGAAGACATCCACCCCTCAATAGCCCCCATTCTTAAAGAGACCCATGGTGTCATTGTCTTTCAGGAGCAGGTATTAAGAATAGCAAGGCACTTTGCAGGCCTTTCCTATTCAGAGGCAGATGCCTTTAGGCGCGCCATGACAAAGGACAGAAAAAGACACGAGATGGAGGGCCTAAAGGATGCCTTTATAAAAAGGGCAGTAAAGGGAACCTCTAAAAATCCAATTTCAGATTTGTTTTTGATATAATCACCCAGAACAAGGCCATTGGGTCCATTATATTTTTGGGCTTTTTCGTGTTTTTCATAACTTCTACATGGTGTTTTTTTATTATTTTCCCTTACTTCTATGCCCTGGACGCAAGAAGACTGTAACGGTCAAGATTGTAGGCTAAATTCCTAAGCCCTATCTTCAAAAAGGCTCGAGCTTTACCTATGGTTCGCACTATCAAATTGCCAGCCTTTTGAAGTTGAACACCAAATACATGCTCAATCCTTGACTTATTTTTGATCTGGTCCTATTTCCCTTTTTCTCTCTGTCACTTAATGGCCTATTTCTCTTACCCTTACGCTGGATATGATCTCGGTATCCATTTAAACCCAAGTACCAAAGATTTTTATATGAACGATAGGCTGAATCAGCCCATACTGCACCACTGGTGTTATCTTCATCCAACAACTCTTTGAATACCCGGCTGTCATGAACAGAGGCATCTGTTACCTCAAATTTCCTTATGAACTTGTTCTTTACATCTACTGAGATATGATTCTTGTACCCAAAATAGGCCTTGCCATTCTTTTTGGTCCATCTGGCATCCACATCCTTCTGCCTGCGCTTATTATCAGACCATTCCTCTATCTCTTTACCAGACTTGATCTTCTCGTTCTCTTTCCGTTTATTCCTCTGCTTGGGAACAGAAACTATAGTGGCATCCACTATCTGACCTTTCTTGGCCTCAAATCCGTTTGCCTTCAAGAACCTGTCAAATTTCACAAAAAGATCAAGAAAGATTCCTGCCTTTTTAAGCTCTTCTCTAAAAAGCCATATGGTCTTGGCATCAGGAACCCTGTCTCCAATGGATAATCCAAGAAATCTCATGAATGACAGACGATCCAATATCTGGGCCTCAGTGGCATCGTCTGACAAATTGTACAGGGACTGCAATATCAATATGAGACCTCTGAAAAAGGCGCTTTAATTCAAAAATTGTTGGGCTTATAACCATAAATATATTGCGAATCAAGTAATGTTATCAAATACAGTTAAAACTTTTGGCATATTTAGCCACTTTCTCCATGAT
>JALXCD010000032.1 GCA_026991135.1 Deltaproteobacteria bacterium
ATCTTTATAAAATAATATCTTGACATAAAAATGATTACAATGAATAATTATTCAGTTTTTTGGGGTTACACTTATAAAAAAATTGAAGGGAGAGTGAAATCATGGCTGAAAGCGGAAAAATTGAAAGTTTGTTATCTGAACAGCGTGTCTTTCGTCCCTCTCGTAAGGCCCAAATGACAGCTCATGTTAAGAGCATGAAAGAATACAGGGAACACTACAAGAGGTCCATGGAGGACCCTGCATCCTTTTGGAGTAAAAGGGCCGAAGAACTCATTTCCTGGGACAGAAAGTGGAGAACAGTAGTAAGATATGATTTTCACAAGCCAAAAATTGAGTGGTTCATAGGTGGAAAATTAAATGCATCTTATAACTGCCTTGACAGACATTTAGAAGATGGAAGAAGGAATAAGGCAGCAATAATCTGGCAGGGAGAACCTGATGAAGACGTAAAGGTCTATACCTACCAGATGCTCCACACAGAGGTCTGTAAGTTCGCAAACGTACTAAAAAAACATGGTGTAAAGAAGGGAGATAGGGTTTCAATCTATCTTCCAATGATCCCTGAGCTTCCAATTGCCATGCTTGCCTGTGCAAGAATTGGGGCTATGCACAGTGTTGTCTTTGCAGGGTTTAGTGCCCAAAGCCTTCAAAACAGGATTCAGGATTGCCAGGCAAAGATACTTATTACAGCAGATGCGGTTCTCAGGGCAGGAAGGGTTATTCCCCTTAAGCCTAATGCAGACGAAGCCCTTAAAGAATGTCCAACTGTGGAAAAGTGCATAGTGGTAAAAAGGGCAGGAAATGAAATTGATATGAAAAAGGGCAGGGATTCTTGGTGGCATGATGAAATGGCCGCTGGTGACATCGATGACAAATGTGACCCTGTCTCAATGGGTGCAGAAGATGTGCTTTTTATCCTTTATACAAGTGGAAGCACCGGAAAGCCAAAGGGAGTCATTCACACCACAGGTGGTTATCTCACCTATGCTGCCCACACATGTCAATGGGTCTTTGACATGAAGGATGACGATGTCTATTGGTGTACAGCAGATATTGGCTGGATTACAGGCCATACCTACATCGTTTATGGTCCTCTTGCCCTTGGGGCAACATCCTTAATGTTTGAAGGTGTTCCGACCTATCCTGCTCCAGATCGCTTTTGGCAGATTGTAGAAAAGTTCAAGGTAAATACCTTCTATACCGCACCTACTGTAATCCGCGCCCTTATGAGAGAAGGTGTAGAGTGGACTGAAAAGCACGATCTTTCGAGCCTCAAGCTTCTTGGTACAGTTGGAGAGCCCATAAACCCCGAGGCCTGGATGTGGTATCATCAGCATATTGGAAAGGGGAAACTTCCAATTGTTGATACCTGGTGGCAGACAGAGACCGGTGGAATACTCATTTCACCCCTGCCATTTGCAACTCCACTTAAACCAGGTTCAGCAACCCTGCCTCTTCCAGGAGTTGAGGCGGATATCCTCAGAGAAGATGGAACAAGGGCAAGTGTCAACGAAGGTGGCCATCTGGTCATAAGACGGGCTTGGCCAGGAATGCTAAGGGGTGTCTTTGGCGACCCTGAGCGTTTTAAAAAGACCTATTTCAATCGGTTCCCTGGTGTGTACGATGCTGGAGATGGCGCAAGACGTGATGAAGATGGATATTTCTGGATCATGGGACGCCTTGATGACGTCATTAATGTTTCTGGTCACCGTATGGGAACTGCTGAAATAGAGTCAGCCCTGGTTGCACATCCGGCAGTAGCTGAGGCAGCAGTTGTTGGTATGCCTCACCCAGTTAAAGGCCAAGCCATTTATGCCTATGTCACTTTGAAGGCTGGCGAAAAGGAAAGTGAAAAATTGGTCAAGGAACTTAAGACCTGGGTCAGAAAAGAAATAGGGCCAATTGCAACACCTGAGGTAATTCAGTTTGCATCAGGTCTTCCAAAGACTAGAAGTGGTAAGATCATGAGAAGAATACTCAGAAAGATAGCAGCCGGTGACTATAAAGACTTTGGTGATACATCAACCCTTGCAGATCCATCTGTTGTGGATCAACTCATTGATGCCAGAAAGGCCCTTTTAAAAGAATAGAATGAGAATCAGGCAACAATAATTTTATGCCCAGAATTAATTAATAAAAAGGCCCCACTTTTTGGGGCCTTTAATTTTTATGGTGCGATATGACAGAAAAAAATAAAGATGTCCATTCGGTTTCCCCTCAGGTGGTAAAGGAATTTTTCAAAAACATCATTCCCTTTAAGGAGCTTGACGAAGATACAATTGAAAGGGTAGCCCAAAATTGCATTATAGATTTTTTCCCAAAGGGCACCATGATATTCAAGCAAGATGAAACCGAGGTTGAATATCTCTACATTATCCAGAAGGGTGGGGTAAAGATATATTTGAAAGACGAAGATGGAATGGTCACCCTGAAGGATTTTCGAGGTGAAGGGTCATATATTGGAGCCCTCCCCATCATCCAGGGTACAAAGGCCAATTTAAATGTGGAAACAGTTGAAGATACCTTTTGTTTCCTTTTGAAAAAGGAGATATTTCTTGAACTAATTGAGGACAATCCAAAGTTTTCTCAATTTTTCTTGAAAAGCTTTTCTGAAAAATTCCTCCGAACAGCCTATCAGGAGCTAAGGCAACACAGAGTGGCCCCTAAAACAGAGGGAACCTTTTTCATGTTCAGTGTTCCAGTTGAGGAACTGGTAAAAGGGGAACTTAAAACAATTCCAGAAAATGAAGAGATAAAGGTTGCTGCTGCTAGAATGGCCGAATATCACATAGGCTCTTTGCTAGTTACCAATGAAAAAGGGGAAATAGTCGGGATAGTGACTGATAAGGATCTTCGGACAAAGGTAGTTGCCGAGGGGCGACCAGTGACAGAACCTGTCAAGAACATAATGGTAAGCCCTGTGGAAAAGATTGCAGGCCATAAGGTCTGTTTTGATGCCCTTTTAAAGATGATGAGCAAACAAATTCATCATCTGGCAGTGGAAAAACAGGGAAAGATAATTGGAGTTGTGACCTCCCATGATATAATGGTCCTTCAGGGTAGCTCCCCCCTTTACCTTTTTAGAGAGATTGTAAGCCAAAGGACTATTGAAGGTCTTTATCCACTTTCTAAAAAGGTTCCACTAATTGTTAGAACACTCATTGAAGAAGGAGCCAAACCAAACAATATCACCCGGATGATTACAATCTTAAATGATCATATCCTAGACAGGCTCCTAACTCTGATGATTGATAAACATGGAGCACCTCCAGTCCCTTTTTGCTGGTTGCTCATGGGAAGTGAAGGTCGAAGAGAGCAGACCTTCAGGACAGATCAGGATAATGCCCTTCTCTATGAAGATACAGAAGATGAAAGGCTTAAAAAAGAGGCCCAAGAATACTTTTCAGCCTTTGGAAAAGAGGCAATAGAGCACCTGGTAAATTGCGGATATCCAAGGTGTCCAGGGGATATCATGGCCTCAAATCCAAAATGGTGCCAGCCCTATTCCAATTGGCAAGGGTATTTTGACGACTGGATACTTCGTCCTGAGCCAAAACAGGTGCTTCATGCAACTATATTTTTTGACTTCAGACCAGGTTATGGAAAACTGGACCTTGGAATAAAACTTAGAGATCATCTTACTGAGATAGCAAAAAGGCAGGAAATTTTTCTACTCCATTTGGCCAAGAACTGCCTTGAAACAAGGCCACCTTTGACATTTTTCCGAAATTTTATTGTAGAAAAGGATGGAGAGCATAAAAATCGTCTTGATATAAAGAAAAGAGGACTTATGCCCTTTGTGGATTTTGCAAGGCTTATGGCATTAAAATTTGGCATAAAGGAGACGAATACCATTGAGAGGTTGAGGCTACTTTATGAGGCCGAACATATTTCAAAGGAGCTTTATACTGAAACCACTGAGGCATATGAATTTCAGATGCAAATAAGGTTTGTTCACCAATTACAGATGATGGAAGAGGGCAAACAGCCTGATAATTACATCAATCCCTCTGATCTCACTGACCTTGAAAAGCAGACCCTTAAAGAGGCATTTCAGGTTATTTCAAAGCTCCAATCCATAATAAAGGATATTTTCCCACTAATGTAATTTTTTGAAGCTCTATACCATGTGGCCCTTTAGCCTTTGGCGTAAAGTCCATCCTGTTCTTGAAGAAAATCGTCGTTTCTTTAAGGACTTTGATCAAACTAAACCTCTTAATGAATATGAATTTGTAGTCTATGATTCAGAGCTAACGGGTCTAAATCCCAGAAAGGACGAAATTGTTTCCCTCGGGGCTGTAAGAATTAAAGATTTAAAGATAATTCCCAATGAAAATTTTTACTGTTTTGTAAAGCCAAAAAAGGGGCTTCCAAAGGATAGCACCCTTATTCATAAAATTACCCCTGAACAGATAAAAAATGCCCCTGCAATAAAGGAGGTTCTTGAGGACTTTATAAGGTTTTGTAATGGGGCATTGATAGTTGGGCATTATATTGATCTTGACATGGCCTTTATAAATAAGGTCACAAAGAGATATTTTGGCGGGCCAATGGCAAATCCCTGTATTGATACACTCCGTCTTGCCCAAGTGTATAAGGAGGAAGAGTGGGGAAATTACTATGATCAGTTTAATTATAACGTCTCATTCAATCTTTCAAATCTTGCAAAGGAATATGGGCTTCCAGAGTTTCAAGAGCACGATGCTTTAGATGATGCACTTCAGACTGCCTACCTGTTTCTCTTTCTTGTCAGGAAATTAAAAAAAGGTGGGATTAATACATTAAAGGATCTTTATATGGCAGGAAGAAGTTGGAGGTGGCTGTTCTAGCTTAATTAAATTTCTTTTAGGAGGTCTTATGTTTGATGCAAATAAGATATTAGGTGGCTTTTTAAAGGAAAGTCTCGGTGATACAGGCTCCCTTAGTGGAAAGGCCGGTCTTGCCATGGGGCTTCTTGGTGTTGCCATGGCTGCTGCAGAACACTTTATGGAAAGAAAAGATGTCCCTTTTTCAGAGAAAGGGAACATGTCATCTGCTCCAACACCTCCCCCTCCTCCACCAAAAGGGAATGATGTGCGTCATTCTCCTCCACCTCCGCCGCCTCCAATGAGCAACTTTAAAACAGATATAAATGAAAGGGAAAGGGCAATACTTTTGATTCAGGCAATGATTGCAGCTGCCAATGCAGATGGATTCATAGACCCAGAAGAAAAGAGGCGTATATTGGCAAAATTTTCCGAACTAAACCTAAGTCAGGAGGAGAGGGAATTTCTTGAAAGGGAACTATCCAATCCAAGGACCATTGACTATTTAGTTTTTAAAAGTAAGGGGAATAAAAGGCTTTCAAGGGAGATTTTTATTGTCTCTCTTCTAGCAATAGATATAGATACCCAGAAAGAGCATGATTATATAAATGAGCTTTCAAAAAGGCTTGGAATTGATGAAGAGACCAAAAGACAAATATTTGAACAATTAGGGATCAAGAAAATTTAGGAGGAAGATATGTCAACTTGGTATTTGAGCTATGATGGAAATCAATATGGGCCTTTTGATGAGGAACAGGCAAGGCGGCAAATAGCCACAAAGGGCTTCGATGGATACGCATGGAGGGAAGGGTTTACAACATGGGTTCCAATCAGGGACATTCCAGAACTTCTTTCACCTTTAAAAGAGCCTGCAGGTGCTCCTAAGACACCGCCAGTAGGCCCGGGAGGCATCAGCCTGGGCGCACGCCACCTTCCACATGCAGACGAGATAGATTTTAAGATATTCGGTCATGAGATGCAGTTTGTGGAAATTGAGCTTGATCCAGGAGAAAGTGTGGTGGCCGAGGCAGGTGCCATGATGTATAAGGATCATCAGGTGGAGATGGAAACTATTTTTGGCGACGGCTCACGGAGTACATCCGGTGGCTTTATGGACAAGCTCCTTGGTGCTGGAAAAAGAATACTGACCGGAGAGAGCCTATTTATGACAGTTTTTACAAATAGAGGCTCAGGTAAGGCCCACGTGGCCTTTGGCGCCCCTTTTCCAGGAAATATAATACCTGTTTCTCTTCCGGACATGGGAGGAACCCTTATTTGCCAAAAGGACAGTTACCTTTGTTCTGCAAAAGGTGTCTCAATTGGAATCTACTTTCAGAAAAGAATATTGACTGGCCTTTTTGGAGGGGAAGGTTTCATAATGCAAAAACTTGAAGGAGATGGCATGGTCTTTGTCCATGCCGGTGGCACAGTTGTGGAAAGGGAGCTTTCGCCAGGCCAGGAATTACATGTTGACACAGGGTGCATTGTTGCCATTGAGCCAAGCATTGACTTTGATATCAGGCAGGTTGGTGGTATTAAGACTGCACTTTTTGGCGGCGAAGGGCTTTTTTTTGCAAGACTTGTTGGCCCTGGAAAGGTATGGCTGCAATCCCTTCCATTTTCACGCCTTGCAGGGAGGATGCTTCAGGCAGCACCCCAACGCGGAGGAAGCCAGGGCGAAGGCTCAATACTTGGAAGATTTGGAGATTTGCTTGATGGAGATTAGGCTTTTTGGGATAATACGGTAAAAATTTTACTGGAGAGCTATTATGGCCGTGTTTTCATTAAATGATGTTGAGAAGAATTTATCACATTTAAGTATTGAGGAATTGCTTGACCTTGAAGAAAAGATTATGAAAATTCTTAAGAAAAAGGTTAGAAAACGAAAGAAAGAAGATTGGAAAAAAGATTTTCTTGAGATATCAGTGTGGTCACATTTAGATGAAGCACCAGTTATAAAAGTTGATAAATGGGAAATAGAGACATTTTAATCGATACGAGTATAATTATTGATTTTTTGCGAAAGAGGGATAAAAATCGAAGTTATTTATGGAGGATTAAAGAAGCTGACTTTAATTGTATTATATCTACTATTACGGTATTTGAATTATATGCAGGTGCAATTACTTTAAGACATAAAAATGATTTAAAGAAATTACTTAAATGGCTAGATGTTCAACCATTAACTATTGAAATAGCAAAACTTTCAGCAAAAATTTACAAGGATTTAAAAAGCAAAAATCAACTAATAGAGTTTAGAGATATTTTTATAGCTGCTACAGCTATTATAATAAATATTCCATTGTTGAGTTTAAACGAGAAGCATTTTGAAAGAATTGAAAGAGTAAGGATCTATAATATAAAAGGCATTAAAGGCGTCTAAAGAGTTTTTAAATGGCCCATGAATTTCCTCCAAGTCTATAATAGAGAAAAGTGATAATAAGAAAGGCAACTAAATCAAATAAAAGCGTAACCCAATAGCTATTTGATATTGATAGAATTATAAGGATTGCCAAAAGGGCCATTCCAAAAAGTATATATTTTCTAGAATCCAGTCTGTTTCCCCTTTGATATGCATTAAAGGGCCGATTCCAGAAGGCTGCAGCTAGGGCCATGTGATAAATTGAAATGAAAATATATGTCTCATTTATTCCAATGGCAGCACCAGCTCCGATAAAAAATATTCCCATAAATCCTAGGGCACCCAAAATTCCAGTGGATGCATAAAACAGAATTAAAGCCACCCTATCATGCTCAATTTTCTTTAGCTTTTGGTCTTCTTGGCTTGGTGCTTTTCTATGGAGGTCCCTATCAGGTCTTTTCTTTTTTTTCTCTAAAGGCCTTCCACAATAAGGGCAAAAAATGGCATCCGGTGGTGTCTTTTTTCTGCAATATTTGCATTTCGTTTCCATGGTGTGCATTTTGTTTAAGGTAACAGTATTTGTCAATTTTTCTTTGGATAAATTATATAAAAGGCACTAAAGAAGAGGTTTGCAGTTGACTAAATACCCTTTAAGACTTTATCATTGTGTTCGCCCTTAAAGGGCAGAATTTTAGGCTTTTATTTATTTTAGGTCAAAATTCCAAATAATATACTGTGAGGTAATCTAGTTATATGACAAAGGTAGAGATAGAATTAAATGGGCTTCCCTATATCCTTGAAACAGGAAAGCTTGCCAAACAGGCAAATGGAGCTGTTGTTGCAAGCCAAGGAGATACAGTGGTCCTTGCTACGGCGGTTAGCTCTGGAAAACCTAGAGAGGGTGTGGATTTTTTACCCCTTATGGTCGATTATCAGGAAATGTATTACAGCTCTGGAAGAATTCCTGGGAACTATTTTAGACGTGAAATTGGAAGGCCCAGTGAAAAGGAGATATTGACCTCCAGATTTATTGATAGACCCTTAAGGCCCCTTTTCCCAGAGGGTTATAACTATGATACTCAGATAATTGTTTCAGCCCTTTCAGTTGATCCTGACATTGATGCAGATGTAATAGCCATAACAGCCGCATCTGCGGCATTGACGGTTTCAGATATCCCCTTTAATGGACCAATAGCTGGTATAAGGATTGGCCATATTGATGGAAAATACATAGTAAATCCAACCAAAAGCCAGTTGCTTGAATCGGATTTAAATCTGATAGTTGCAGTGTCTAAGGATGCCATTGTAATGGTTGAAGGTTGTGCATCCATAGTCCCTGAAGAAGAAGTTCTTGATGCTATACTTTTTGCGCAGGATGCAGCAAAGCCGCTTATCGAAATCCAGGAAGAATTGAGGGAAAAGGCAGGAAAGGAGAAATTTCTTATTTCTGTCCCTGAAAAAAATGAGGAGCTTGAAAAAAAGGTTAGGGAACTTGCCTTTACTGAACTGGAAACAGCCCTTTCCATTCCCACCAAGGTAGATAGAAATCACGCCAAAAAGCGTCTCTTTGAAAGGGTTACAGAAGAGCTATCCCTTTCCTTCCCTGATTCTGAAAAGGAGATCGCTGGCATATTGAAGGACCTTGAAAAGGAAATAATGAGGGCTTTTGTGTTAAGGCAAGGAAGGCGTATTGACGGAAGGGCCTTTGATGAAATAAGACCAATATCCTGTGAAGTGGGAGTGCTTCCCAGAACTCACGGTTCTGCTACCTTTACAAGGGGCGAGACCCAGGTCCTTGCAGTTACTACCCTTGGTTCTTCAGAGGATGAGCAGCGCATTGAATCTCCTTCGGGCCAAGAATTTAAGCACTTTATTCTCCATTACAACTTCACTCCTTTTAGTGTAGGTGAGGTAAGACCTTTAAGGGGGCCGGCAAGAAGGGATATAGGCCACGGCGCCCTTGCCGAAAGGGCCTTGGCTGCAGTGGTTCCCCTTCCTGATGACTTTCTTTATACCATAAGGGTAGTATCCGAGGTCCTTGAGTCCAATGGTTCCTCTTCCATGGCCACTGTATGTGGAGGGTGCCTTTCTATGATGGATGCAGGAGTGCCTATAAGAGATATGGTTGCAGGGATTGCAATGGGCCTCATTTATGATGAAGAGACAGGAAAAGCAGTCATTCTTTCAGATATCCTGGGTGATGAAGATCATCTCGGAGATATGGATTTTAAGGTTGCAGGAACCCAGGAAGGTGTTACTGCCCTCCAGATGGATATAAAAATAAAGGGCATTACCAAGGAGATACTGCAAGATGCCCTTAACCAGGCCAAAAAGGGTAGAGAATATATCCTTTCAAAGATGCAGGAGGTTATATCGAGCCCGAGGAAAGAGCTCTCCAAATATGCTCCAAGGGTTACAAATATTTCCATAAGCCCTGAAAAGATAAGAGATCTTATTGGTCCTGGTGGAAAGACAATCAAGGCAATTATTGCCGATACTGGTGCAAAGATAGATATAGAAGAGACAGGTGAGGTTCATGTTTATAGCTCTTCGCCCGAGGCGGCGGAAAAGGCAGTTAAGGAGATTGAAAGGATTACCAAGGTTCCAAAGGTTGGAGAGGTTTATGAGGGTAAGGTCAAAAGAATTGTTGATTTTGGCGCTTTTATAGAGATACTTCCTGGCACGGACGGGCTTCTTCATATTTCCCAGATAGATAATAGGAGGATCAATAACGTAAGGGATGTTCTTAAAGAAGGAGATACCGTCAAGGTTAAGGTCATAGAGATTGATGATCAAAATAGAATAAAGCTCAGCAGAAAGGCTCTCCTTTAAGGGTTATGGAAAGGGGCCATTTTCAAAAATTCACTTTGGCAAATGGCATCCGGGTTCTTACCGAGAGGATGCCAGGAAGTAGGGCAGTTTCTGTAGGCATCTGGGTGGCAACAGGAAGTAGGGATGAACCCGGTGAGCTTTCAGGAATATCCCATTTTATTGAACACATGATATTTAAGGGCACAGAGGAAAGAAGTGCCCTTGATATTGCAAAGACCTTTGATCGGCTAGGCGGCTTTTCAAATGCCTTTACTTCAAAGGAAACCACCTGTTTTCATGCAAAGGTCCTTGACTCCCACCTTGACATAGTGCTTGAGCTTCTGTCAGACATTTTTCTAAACTCTGTCTTTGACCAGATGGAGATTGAAAGGGAGCGCCTTGTAATCCTTCAAGAGATAAGCATGGTGGAGGATTCACCCGATGAGTGTATTCACGAGCTATTCAATGAGAATTTCTGGAAGGGAAATCCAATAGAACGATCTATCCTTGGGACTCCTGAGACTGTATCCCGCATCGGATCAGAAGATTTAAGGGGTCACATGAGGCGCTTTTCAGATGGGGAAAGGGTCCTTATTTCGGCAGCAGGAAATATTGAACACGATAAATTTTGTAAAGAGGTTGAAAGACTTTTTTCCAGTGCAATCTCCAGGAAAGAACCCATTAAAAGGGTTCCTCCAAGGGCAAACTTCGGCTGCTTCGTTAGGCAAAAGGACCTTGAACAAAGCCACTGTCTTTTAGGCCTCAAGGGGCCGTCTGCAAAGGATGGTGAAAGATACAAAGCTCTTGTAATGAACGTAATTCTTGGTGGGTCCATGAGTTCAAGGCTTTTTCAGGAAATCAGGGAAAAGCGCGGGCTTGCCTATGCAGTCTATTCCTTTGTATCCACCTTTCAGGATGCAGGAACCATTGGCATCTACGCAGGAGTATCTCCTGAAAATACATCAAAGGTGGTGGAACTCATAATGAAGGAGCTCGAAAACCTTTCATGGGAAACCATCAGCGAGGCAGAGCTTCAAGCAGCTAAGGACAATATAAAAGGTGGGCTACTTTTAACCGCCGATAACACCGATTCCAGAATGACTAGGATTGCTAGAAACGAGATAGACCTTGGAAAGTATGTTTCCTATGATGATGTGGTTTCAGAAATAGATAAAATCACAATTCATGATGTCAAAGATACCCTTAAAAAATATCTTGATGAAGGGATTGCCCTTACTTTGCTAGGGCCAATAAAAGATAGGGAGATTTCTTGTTGCAAGAAGATAATTGGTCTTACATAGAAGTTCAGGTCAAAAGACTTCCCCATTCTAAGGGACTTGATCTTCCAAAATATATTACTGAGGGCGCTTCAGGCCTAGATCTTTTTGCTGCCATTGATGATGTCCTGGATATATCCCCTGGGGATATTGTCATGGTTCCAACAGGCCTTTGTGTTTCCATTCCAGCAGGCTTTGAGCTGCAAATAAGGCCAAGGAGCGGGCTTGCCATAAAACACGGGATTACTGTGGTAAATGCGCCAGGGACTATTGATTCTGATTATCGGGGAGAGATAAAGGTAGGGCTCATAAATCTTTCAAAAAGCCCTTTTCGTATTGAAAGGGGAATGAGGATTGCTCAGGCGGTCCTTTCAAGGGTTTACAGGCTTTTCTGGGAAGAAAAAGATGTGCTTTCTAACACAAAAAGGGGCTCAGGAGGATTTGGTCATACTGGAATTAAGTAAATAATAGGCACCTCCAAGTATTCCGAGATAGGGTTCGTCCACAACGAAAATGGGATAATCCCTTAAGACTTTTTCCATCCTTCCCTTTTTTAGATATGCCTCAATGAAATCTGACTCCTTTAAGAAAAAGAGTATGTGCCTTATAATACCCCCTGAGATATAGATTCCCCCTTGTGGAAGGGTTTTTAGGGCAAAGTTTCCTGCCTCCTGGCCATAGATCTTACAAAAGAGCAAAAGGGCCCTTTTGGAAATCTCATCTCCTTCTTTTGCTCCTTGGGTAACTTCAGAAGGTACTTCTTTAGAAGAAGCCTTCCCTTCTTTTTTTGAAAAAAACTCATAAAGATCCAGAAGGCCCTTACCTGACAAGATTCTTTCATGGCTTACATGTCCGTATTTTTCCCTTAAAAAGCGCAAAAGCTCGATTTGTACTTCATCTTCTGGAGAAAAGCTTGTATGTCCACCTTCTGTCCTTATGACCTTCCACTTTCCTTCACTGCAAAAGACAAGTATTGCCTCGCCAAGCCCTGTTCCTGCACCAAGGACTATTTTAACGCCCTTTAAGGAGTGCTTTCCGTCTTTAAGAGTGACAAGCCTTTTTTCATCAACGGTCAATAAGCCATAGGCGCTTGCCTCAAAGTCATTTAAAAGGGCACATTTTGAAAGCTTAAACTTTTCAATGAGATCCTTTTCTGAAATGACCCAGGGAAGATTGGTTCCAAATATCTTTTCATCTTCAAGGACTCCTGCCGCACAGATGACAATTTGTTTGGGAAAAGCTCCTTTTATCTCCTTTGAAAAGACCTGAAGGAGTTCGGTGCATGAGGTAAACTGGCTTGTTGGATAGATCTTGAGAAATTTGATCTCAAGGTCTTCCAGAATGGCCACCCTTGCATTGGTGCCGCCAATATCCGCACTTAAAATCTTCACTTTTCTTCCTGAACAAATTCAGGCCATCCAATGGGGATGCAAAGAACAGGGCAGGGAAGAAGCCTCACCACTTTTTCAACAGTGCTTCCAAAAAAAATCTCTTCAATGGTTCCACCCTTCCCCTGGCTTCCATAGCCACCCATGAGGATAAGATCCACCTGAAAATCCCTTGCCTTCATGGCAATTTCCTGAAATGGCGGTCCAACTGAAACCAGGGTTTCCCTAACAATATCCCTTCCGTCCCATCCGTTTAAAAATCGTCTGAAGGACTGTTTGGCCTGGTTTGTAAGTTTTTCAAGAACCTTTTCTATGGGATCCTTTGAATATTTTGAAAAATGTGCTGCTTCCCTGTTGTCAATTACATGTAAAAGTATAAGTCTTGCATCAAACCTTTCGGCGAACTTTTTGGCATAATCAAGGGAGTTTCTCGCACATTCTGAAAAGTCAGTTGGAACAAGGATAAGTGATATATCCATAGTGATTCACCTGTCTTTTTTAAATATTTTTTAGATCAATTTTAGAAAACTTAATCAAAAATAGCTACTCTGATTTATGCCTGTTTAAAATTCAATAACTAGATAAAAATTGTAATATCTGTAACATCTGAACATTTAAAAAAATCATAAATTTATTTTTACCTAAAATTCAATACCCCTTTGGGCCCTGATTCCATCTTTAAAGGGGTGCTTAATTTCATGCATTTCTGTGACTAGATCAGCAAGGTCTATAAGTTTTTGGGGTGCATTTCTTCCAGTGATTACTACATGGCAATGAGCAGGCCTTTTGGTCAGTGTTTCTATAACATCTTCCAGTGAAACCATAGAATAGTTAATGGCATAGGTGAATTCATCTAGAATCACCATGTCAAAATCACCGGATAGTATTAAATTCCTTGCATGTCGCCAGGCCTTTTGAGCTGCCTTTTCATCTTTAGACAAATCATCTGATTCCCAGGTAAACCCCCTTCCCATTACCTTTACATCAATGAGATCACTAAAGCGTGAAAGGGCCTTTATCTCCCCGGTCTCTTCAGTGCCCTTGATAAACTGGATAAAGGAGATTTTCATGCCATGGCCTGCGGCCCTTATTGCAATCCCAATTGCACAGGTGGTCTTTCCCTTGCCATTCCCTGTAAAGATAATAAGGAGTCCTTTTGGGCTTTTGAATTTCATAAAATGGCTTTAGTGAGCAAATTTCTTGTTAAATTCTACAATCTCCTCAAACCTGACGCCTCTTCCTCCAAAGATATCAAGGGCGCTTCCAATGGTAAGGTCAAGTTTGCCCTTACCCTTTTCCAGCACCAGGTATGCATCATCAATGGATTTTGCTCCTCCTGCATAGGTCGTGGGAATAGGGGTGATATCTGATAAGAGTTCAATAAGCTCTTCATCCACTCCCTGGCACTTTCCTTCAACATCAACACCATGAACCAGGAATTCATCGCAATATTTGGATAGACTTAAAAGCACATCCCTTTCAATAAAGACCTTTGTAAATTTTTGCCATTTGTCCGTCACGATAAAGTATTTTCCATTCCTTTTTCTACAGCTTAGATCAAGGACAAGCTTATTTTTCCCTACTGTTGAGCTAAGGGCCTTAAGCCTATCCCAGTCAAGGACTCCATCATAGAAACAAAAGGATGTAACAATCACATGGGTAGCCCCCTTTTTTAGCCAAAAAAGTGCATTATCAAGATTTATCCCGCCTCCAATCTGCATTCCATTTGGCCAGCCCTTAAGGGCGTCAATGGCTGCCTCTTCGTTCCCCGGGCCTAGCATTATAATGTGCCCGCCAACCAGATTATGCTCCTTAAAGAGCCTGGAATAAAAGGAAGGCGGTTTTTCAGCCACAAAATTCTCCCTTGGTCCTTTTCCACTATCCGTAAGGGTTGATCCCACTATCTGTTTGACTTTTCCCTGATGTAGATCAATACAGGGGCGTATCCTCATTTGTCCTCCTTTTGGTCTGCCTTCAAATGGTGATGGTCCCTACCAAGAAAGAAATTTATCCAGGAAGATTGTAATTCAAGGCCCCAGTCCCTTGGGGGAAGGATGTCAACTTCTCCAAAAAGTTCATCTATTGGGTTCCTTTTCCTATTATATTGCCTTACAAAAAGACACCTTTTCTTTTTGCCCCAGACCTCGCACCATCCGTCTTCACTGCCTCCACAGGGGCCATTTATTAGCCTTTTTGCACATTGGGACTGAGGGCACAAAAAATCGAGTTCCCCTAGATAACAGTCACCGCAGCGTTTACAGTCATACAAAAATTCCTTTATAAAATATTCAAAGGCGGAAAACCCACTGGCCCGTCCTGTCCTTTCAAAATAGGCGGCAATCCTTTGGGCCATATTGAAAAGCCCTTTTCCAGGCTCAAAAAATGCCCTGTGAATTGCCCTTCCAAAAAGAAGGGACAGTGAAAGGGAAGTTCTCGATGACTTTTTCTTTTTTATTTTCTTTGAATTTAGGGGCGTATCCTTTTCTTTTTCAAAAAGAAAAAACGACCATTCCTCTTCAAAGTAAAATTCTTCTAGAAAATCCTTCCAGCTTTTTGAATATTCTTTTGAAAGTTCTATTACCCTTTGGACATCTTCATATTTTAGGCCTGGACCGCTAAGGTGAATCCCTTGATAGCCTATGCCGCCAAGGAGGGCAATAAGCCTTGCTGCCCTTTCAAGCCTTTTTATTTTATCTTCCTCGTCTGAACATGCCTCAATCCTTTCAAGAAGCCTTTTTGGCATGGTACAGCCAGGGATTATACCCCTATAAATTATCCTTGAAAGCCTCTTGTCAGGAATAAGGACTGTTCCAACCAGAGGAACCTTCAGATCCAAAAGATCGAGGAGTTGCCTCAGTTCATGGTATTTTCTTATGCAATAGCCCATCTGGGTGATAACAAATCTTGCCCCTGCCTTTATCTTCCTTTTTAGTTTCAGATATTGCTGGACCTGCTCTGCCTCTGTCCTTTTAAAGGGGCTTACTACACAGCCGGCAAAAAAGTTCATGGGAGGAAGCTTTATTCCACCCCCAGGGGCCTTGCTATGGATCACAAGGCCCCTTTTTATCTCCTCTATCATCATTAGGACAAGGACAGAATCAAGATCAAAGACAGGCTTTGCCCGACCTTTGTAGCCATAGCGTGGATAATCTCCTGTTAGGACCAGAAGGGTATTAAGGCCATTTCTATCAAGCTCAAAGAGCTCACTTTCTATAAGATTTCGATTCTTATCCTTGCAGGAAAAGTGGATAATTGGCTCTATTCCAAGGGCCTTTATTTCAACTCCAAGGGCGCGAGGGGTGAGGGCAGGGTGGCCTCCTGCATTATCGGTGATGGAGAGGGCACAAATTTTTTTTGATTTTGCCGCTTCTTTTGAAAAGGCTATTATCTCATCTAGGGCCTTTCCCTTGGATGCCCTTGCAGGCACAAGCTCAAAGGTAAAGACAAGATGCTCAAAGGGAGTAGAACCATCTTTTTTTCTTTTTTGAAGGGCCCTTTCAAGGTTTTTCCGAAGCATCTAGCCGGCCTTTGACCTGAGTCTCCTTTTATCTCCCACACGAATGGTAACCTTTTTTGAATCAAGATATTCAAGAAGGGGAATCATGTACTTTCTGGATAGCCCACCGGTTAGCTTTCTAAATTCAGGAACTCCCATCTCCTCATTGCTTTTAAGATAGGAGATCACCCTTTTTTCTATTTCCTCCACTGCATCCCTGTGATAAAAGAGCCCGTCCTTCACCTTTATAAGCCTGCCTTCACGAAGCAAAAGCCCAAGGACCTCTCTTGATGCCTCCTTTTCTCCCTGGTCCTTAGTGATTCTATTTATTGCATCTTCAAGGGAAGGGGGACTTAATCTCCCATTTTTGAAAAGCTCCTCCATTTCCTTTTTGAGCCTTTCTTCATCTTTCCTTAAAAGGACCTTGTGGGTGAAAAGCCTTACGCTTTCCTTCCCTACCACAACCTTTCCTTCCTTTGAAAGCTCTTCCAGTACCCGGTTAAATATCCTTTGAACAGGAAGCCTTGTAACACCTTCAGATGCTGGCACAAAGGAGCGCTCTATATGGCTTGGAAATAGTTTTGATTTTAGCTCTTCCTTTGGCATGGCCTCAACAAGGGGCCTTTCCTTGTGGTATTCATCAAGGAGCTTTAGTGCCTTTTCCTTTAGATCCTCGAGGACCTTTGATGAAATAAAGATATTGTCCTGGCTAAGTTTAATAACCCTTTTTGTTCCAAGAAGGGCATCAAGCTCCTTTTTTAAAGGCTTTCCGTATAGACCACTTCTTATTGAAATCTCTTCTTGAGTTAATCCTCTTATCCCAGCATTTTTTAAATGAAGAAGGATAATGTCCTCTTCCTTTCCCTTGGAAAGGACCTTAAGCTCCTCCCACATCCAGTCTTTGTGTCTTTTTCTCCGCCTTGGAAGCGGGTTTAATATCCTGCCGCCTCCTATTGTCCTTATGGGTGAATAGGACCTTATGACATATCTGTCTTCAGGAAGGCAGGCAACTGGTTCTTCAAGCTTTATCTGGCAGTAGTGTGTTGCCCCTGGCTCAATCTCGTCTTCTTTTAAAAGTATCCTTCCGATTACCTCTGCGGTTCCTACATGAAGTCTAACTGGCGTCCTGTGTTTAAGGGGTTTTTGGGCACTTTTTAGATAGTAAAATTCTAGGTCAAGCAAGTAGCTTGGCTTGAGTGCCCCAGGAGTGGCCACAACCATTCCTCTCTGGACCTTTTCCTTTGTAACTCCCTGTAGATTAAGGGCGGTTCTAAGCCCTGGAACAGAAGTTTCCCGTGACTCCCCATGTATCTGTATTCCTCTTACCCTGCTTTCAATGCCTGGCGGATATATCCTTACCTCATCCCCCAGATTTATTGTGCCTGAGATGGCCGTCCCTGTAACAACCGTGCCAAAACCCTTCATGGTAAAGGATCTATCAACCGGGAGTCTAAAGGGGCCTTTTGCTTTCCTGGCAGGTATCTTTGAAATAATTTCATCAAGGGTCTTTAAAAGCTCATTCAGACCTTGGCCAGTTACTGCCGATACAGGGATGATTGGAGCGTTCTCAAGAAATGTTCCCTTTAAAAAGGAACTCACATCATCTTTGACGAGTTCAAGCCATTCTTCATCCACCATGTCAATCTTTGTAAGGACAACAAGGCCATATTTGACCCCGAGGAGCTGACAAATTTCAAGATGCTCTTTTGTTTGGGGCATTACACCTTCATCTGCAGCAATTACTAGGGCCACAAGGTCAACGCCTGCAACCCCTGCAACCATGTTTTTAACAAAGCGTTCGTGCCCCGGGACATCTATGACGCCAATAGATTGCCCAGAGGGAAGCTCAAGCCTGGCAAAGCCAAGCTCAATGGTGATACCACGCTCTTTTTCTTCCTTGAGTCTGTCTGTGTCTGTGCCAGTAAGTGCCTTTACAAGAGTGGTCTTTCCATGATCTATGTGACCTGCTGTCCCAATGATGATGGTCTTGGTATCCAATATTTTTACCCCCCGGGTATTCTACTAGCTTACCTTTGCACCTGGCTCCGTATCCTTTGATACCTCAAGGAGATGAAGACCTGAGGTATCCTTTGCCACAAGAAGCATTCCCTTAGATTCAACCCCTCTAAGCTTTACGGGTTTTAGGTTGGAAACAACTACGACCTTTTTCCCGATGAGCTCATCTGGCGAAAATGCCTGAGCAATTCCTGCAACAATTGTCCTTTCATCAGGGCATCTTACCCTAAGGACAAGGAGTCTATCTGCATTTGGGTGTTTTTGGGCATCAACTATTTCTGCAATCCTTAGATCAACCTTTGAAAAATCATCAATTGTAATGACTGAGGTCTTTTCTTCCATCTTTTTTTCCTTATCCACCTTTTTATCCTTTTTTTGAGCCTCCTCCTTTGCCTCTTTCTTTGAAGGGCCTATCCTTGGAAAAAGATGTTTCACCTTTTTAGTCCCCGTTCCTGGAATAAGCCTTCCCCAAAAAAGCCCTTCCTTTGAAAGCTCTTTTTCTTGATCCATGCCAAGGGCCTCAATTATCCTTTTGCTTGCCTCAGGCATTACAGGGCTAATCATGACTGCTGAAATCCTCAAGGTTTCAAGTAGGGTATAAAGCACATCATCAAGAACCTTTGAGTCTTTTTCTTCTTTAAAGAGCGCCCAAGGTGCGGTCTTATCTATGACCTTATTTGCAAGGTTAAGGACCTTCCAGACCTCAGAAAGGCCGCTATGAACGCTGAAAGAATCCATTAACTCCTTCCATTTTGCAACAAGGCCTTTTGCTTTGTGCCTTAGTTCATCCTGAGGCCCATCAAGATTTCTTTCTTCTGGAACAAGGCCCTTTCTGTATTTTTGAACCATTGTGATGGAGCGGCTTAAAAGATTTCCAAGGTCATTTGCAAGGTCTGCATTTATCCTGGTCACAAAGGATTCGTAACTAAAGTTTGCATCAAGGCCAAAGCTCATTTCTCTCATAAGGCAGTATCTGGTTTGATCCACACCGAAATTATCCACCAGCCACTTTGGCCTTATTATATTTCCAAGGCTTTTTGACATCTTTTCCTCTTTTATTCTCCAGTATCCGTGTACATGTAGGCTTTTAAAGGGAGAAAGGCCAATGGCATGAAGCATGATTGGCCAGTAGATGCCATGAGGCTTTAAAATGTCCTTGGCTATAACATGATGGGTAACACCCCAAAACCTTTTGAACCTTTCACCTTCTGGGTAGTCAAGGCCTGTCAGGTAGTTAATGAGTGCATCAAACCAGACATAAGTTACAAACTTTTCGTCAAAGGGAAGGGGGATACCCCAGGATAGGCGGGATTTTGGCCTTGAGATACATAGATCTTCAAGGGGGTCCTTTAAAAAACTAAGTACCTCGTTTTTGTATCTTTTGGGCTGAATGAATTCTGGGTTCTTTTTAATATGGTCAATTAGCCAGTCCTGGTATTTACTCATAAGGAAAAAATAGTTCTTTTCCTTAAGAGGGGTTGGCTCAACCTTATGATCTGGGCATTTACCATCCTCAAGTTCCCTTTCAATTAAAAAGCGTTCACACCCAAAGCAGTAAAGCCCCTCGTATTCACGAAACTCTATATCCCCTTGGTCATAGACCTTTTGTAAAATAAGCTGAACTGTTTTTTTATGCTCTGGATCAGTGGTCCTAATAAATCTGTCAGGCACAATGTTTAAAAGGGGCCATGTTTCCCTGAACTTTTGGCTAATTATATTGGTGTATTCCTTTGGGCTTACCCCCATTTTTTTGGCTGCCTGGACAATCTTATCTCCATGTTCATCGGTCCCTGTAAGAAAGAAGGTCTCTTTACCTATTAGCCTTTGAAATCTTCTCTGGACATCTGCCACAACGGTCGTGTAGGCATGACCGAGGTGTGGCTCTGCATTTACATAATAAATAGGGGTAGTGATATAAAATCGTTCATTCATTTTCCTTATCCTTTGCCATTTCTATCTCTATCCTGCTCCTTTTTCCTCTTCTTGTTTAAGGCCTTTTTCCCTGTCTCCTTCTTTTTTGCAGCCCTCTGTTTTTTGTTCCTTTGTTTTTGAGGCCTTTTCTTTTTATCCCTTTTGGCACAGGACTTTTGTCTGGGCTGTTGTTTTTCTTCCCTTTTTATGGGCTCGGAAATTTCTTTTTCCTCTATTTTTTGTTTTTCAGCCCTTTCATCTTCTTTTTCTTCTTCTGCTTCGATTTCATCAAGCCCGAATTCACCCAGGGAAAATTCGTCCTTTTTAGGTTCTTTCTTTTTACCTTCTAATTCATCGATGGTATATTCCACAATACTTCCATCTGGCATTGCAACAGTTACTGCCTGGCGAAAAATGTTTTGCCTTATGACCTTGCCCTGCCCACTAGGGGTCTCACAGGCCTTTCCAAGGCTTGGAAGGCTTTGAGACATCTCTTTGTAGGTCTCGTATTCATAGGTAAGGCAGCAAAGAAGCCTACCACAAAGCCCTGATATCTTGTTTGGATTAAGGGGAAGATTCTGGGTCTTTGCCATCTTAATGGAAATGGAATCAAAGGTGGTGAGAAAGCTCGTACAACATATTTCTCTTCCGCAGCAGCCGATTCCACCTACTAGCTTTGCCTCATGCCTTATTCCAATCTGGCGCATTTCCACCCGCATTCTAAGTCTTTTTACAAGCTCTTTTACAAGCTCTCTGAAATCTACCCTGCCGTCTGCTGAGTAGAAAAAGATGATCTTGGACTTGTCAAAGAAACACTCCACTCGTATTAGCTTCATCTTAAGTCCAAGCTTGTCTATTAGTTCTTGGCAGGTTGCCCAAGAGCTTTGCTCAAATTCTATGTTCTTGTAATAGTCTTCTATTTCGCTTGTAGTTGCCAGACGTTCCACAAACGGAGGGATTGACTTTTCAGGAAGCTCCAAGGTAATAGGCTTTCCAACTACTTGGCCTACCTCTATTCCGTGTTCAGTCGGAACCACAACCCACTCCCCTTCCTTTATGTCAATATCTCCTGCACAATAGGTTAGGGGCATGGTTTCAGGCCTGAGCCTTACGTGGCAAATTACACATCTTTTTCTGTTTTCTAGTTGTTCCTGTTCACTCATTGTCTCTTTGATGTTTTATCCAAAATATAAGGAGATTATCTGCCAGCATGTCAATTTTTACATTTCGCTTAAGCATCATGTCACATTCTTTTAATCGTTTTTCAAAAGACCTTAAGGTATCACAATTTAGTTTGAGAGCCAACTTTCCGATTTCTTGAAAGTATCTGTCATTTAAAATGTTTTTTGAAATTTTTTCCCTTTGTTTTTCATGACCTTCATTTATTAAAATATAAAGATCCCTTACTAAGGTATTAAAAATCAATAAAAAGGCCCTGAAAGATTCCCTAGAGCTTGCTGCAAGCTCTTCCACCTCAAAAAAGGCCAGGTCCTTTTCATTGGATACCAAAAAGGCAATAAGGGCCTCTCTTAGCTGTTCTACATCCTCACTTTTAATCTTATCCTCAAGGGTAGGGTCTTGAGAGAATATAAGCCTTGAGATGGAATCCCGTTCAAATTCACTTCCAAAAAGTTTCTCTGGAGGAATATTAACTACATGACATCTTGAAACAATAGTAGGTAAAAGGGCCTTGGTTGATGGTGCTGAAAGGAATATGTGGGTATCTTCCGGAGGCTCTTCAAGGGTCTTAAGAAGGGCATTTGCAGCACTTTCATTCAAATCCTTAGATCTTAGAATCAAACAAATTCTTCTTTTTGCCTCAAGGGGTGGGAATATTATTTGCTCTTGTAAGTTTCTTATCTGTTCAATCTTTATAAAGACGCCATCGGGTTCAATGACAAAAAAATCAGGATGAGAAAGGTTTTTTGATTTCAGGCAGTGTATGCATCTTCCACATGGGACAACATCTTCATCAATATTTTCGCAAAGAAGAAGCCTTGAAAGCTCTAAAAGAAGGTTTATTTTTTGTGGAGTTTCAGGGCCCAAAAACAAATAGGCATGGGATAGCATATCTTCTTTCAGGGATTTTAAGATGATCTTTCTTGGATCATTGTCATTAATTGATGTCATTTTTTGATCAGTTTCTGAGTTGAAAAAAGGAGCCTACATCCTTTAACCAATCTGGTACATTTTGGAAAAATCCTGTCTCAGGCTTAAGAGGTGGCAATTTGTCCTTTCTAAGGGCCTCCCAGACGATATTTTTAAGATTTTCAGAAGTCGGAGTAACTATTTCGCCGCTTCTTTTATCAACAGGAACAAATGCTATTTCTGGAGGTATGTCATAATATCTTTTGGAAAGCTCAGGAAGCGTTATCTTCATAAATTCAGTCCAGATGGGGCAGGCAGCACGGCCTCCTGTTTCAAGCCTTCCAAGGGATTTTTTATCCTTTCTTCCCACCCAGACCCCTGTTACTACCTCTGGGCTGAAACCAACAAACCATGCATCCCGATAGTTGTCGGTTGTCCCTGTTTTTCCGCCAACAGGGATTCCAAGGGCCCTTGCCCGCCTTCCGGTTCCATTTTGAACCACTCCCATCAAGAGGTAAGCCATTTGAAAGGCCGTTGCAGGATCAAGGGCTTGGTGATATTCAGGGCTTAACATTTCTATTATTCTTCCGTGTCTGTCCGAGATCTGTTCAATGAGTCTGGGTCTAACCACCTTGCCCTGGTTAACAAAGGTTGAATAGGCCCTTACCATCTGAATGAGGGGAACAGCAGAAGAACCCAGGGCAATTGAAAGGTTGTGGGCAAGAGGAACTGTAATTCCCATAAGCCTTGCCTGGTCTATTATTGCATTTACTCCCACAAGCCTTGCAATTTTTACTGAAATTATATTTCTTGAAAATGTAAGGGCGGTTCTAATGGTGATTGGTCCCATGTAGGTCTTATCAAAATTTTGGGGTTGCCAGGGCTTGTTGTCATCTGTCCCTGGAAAAGAGATAGGCTCATCAACAATAATGGTATTTGGCTGAATGATGCCCTTTTTCATGGCAGTGGAATAGACAATGGGCTTAAAGGAAGAACCAGGCTGCATCCTTCCCTGGACAGCCAGATTGAACTGATTCTTTTTAAAATCAATGCCTCCAACCATTGCCCTTATTGCACCTGTCTGGGCATCAATTGCTAATAGGGCTGCTTCTATATTTTGTTTTAATGCCTTATCTTTTTTGTGCCGGTTAATGATATTTTTTAGGCCCTTTTCCACCTGTCTAAAGGCCTCTTCTTGCCATCGTGAATCAATGGTTGTATAGATTTTAAGGCCTTCTGTAAAAAGCCTCTTTTTCCCATAACGCGAAAGAAGGTCCTTTTTTACCTCCTGAACGAAATATTCAGCACCTGTTGGAGGGACTAATTTGTAGGTTTTAAGCCTGATAGGCTCAGAAAGGGCCCTTTGCTCTTCCTGTTGTGTAATAAAGCCCTCTTCAAACATCCTTTTAAGCACATATCTTTGTCTTTTTTTTGCCCTTTCAAGGTGCCTCAGAGGATTATATTTAGTCGGTGCCTGGGTAAGCCCTGCAATAAGGGCACATTCGGAAAGTGTAAGTTCATTTACATGTTTATCAAAATAGGTCCTTGCAGCCGCTTCCACACCATAAGCACCAGCGCCAAGGTAGATGTGGTTTAAATAAATGTTGAGTATTTCGTCCTTTGTGAGGACCGAGTCTATCTGCCAGGCAAGAATGGCCTCCTTTATCTTTCTAAGCCAGCTTCTTTTGGGTGAAAGGAGAAGGGCACGGGTTACTTGCTGGGTAATAGTGCTGGCACCCTGCACAATGGTGCCTGCCTCAACATTTTTTATGGCAGCCCTTATTATTCCAATAAAATCAACCCCTTTGTGTTCATAAAATCTGGCATCTTCTGCTGCCAAAAATGCCTCTTTTAATCTTTTTGGGATTTTCTTTATAGGAACAGGCCACCTCTTTTCCTTATACCAATAGGCTAGAGGTTTTCCATCAATGGAATAGACCTCTGTTACCATTGGTGGCTCATAAAATTTTAGACTTGAGATTGGAGGAAGTTCAAGCATCATGTAGCCGGCAAGCCCCAAAAGGGCAATTGTGGTTACAAGGACACAATTAAAAAGGATTATAATCAAAAGGGGTCGTACACCCCAGATGCGCTTCTTTTTGCTCTTGGCCTTTTTTTTCCTCATTTTTATTTGAGGGAATTTACATGAGACTTTTGGCTCGGACAAGTTTATATGTGTTCATTTCTTTTGCCGCCAAAAGAAACGAACCAAAGAAAATCGGCCCTGTTGCCGCTTATTTCCTGCGTTCGGAAGGCTTTCGGTCTAGGTCGGCCAAAGGGGCCATCCGTGGCCCTGTTGCCGATGGCGACGTCCATATCGCCACCCCTTCGGGGCCTTTTTAGACCTTTCGCCTTCCGTGCTCAGCGTGGCAAAAGGGGGAATATTTTGGGCCTAGAAGTGTACTTAAACTATTCTGCCTTAGGGAATTGAATTTCTAAGAGAAAGATAAAAATTTCAGTTTTAAGGCGCTCATTTAGCGTTTTTGAGAAGTTGTTTCAAAAAAGTCCTATGCCTTTTTCCAGGCTGAATAAAGCTTCTTTGTACGCTTGTTGAATTCAAGCCCCACCAAGAAACAGGATCGATCCAAATATTTTCTGTGATAACCGCGCTCTCTTATCTGCCTTAGGGCTTTGTTTTCCTTCTTGGTTACCACCTTTAGCTCAAGGATTACTACTGGAGAGTCCCTGTGATAGACCTCAGGGAGCCTAACACTTAGATCCATCCTCCCCTTATCCGTTATGTCCTCTGCTATTACCTCAAGGCCTGCCCCCATGAGAAAGGCATAGAGCACTGATTTATAGTAGTCTTCATATCTTGAAAGATTCACTGTTGAATAGGGAATCCCTGCAAAAAGGGCCTCTATTACGCCTATAAATGCCTCCATATCCCCTTCTCTTATGGCCTTCCAAAGGGACCTCCTTCTTCCTCGCTCCCTTTTTCTGTCTCCGGCTTTCAGGTAACTGAAAAGAAGTTCCTTGTTGAGGCTTTGTTTTACCTCGTAATTTGGAAGTTCAAGGGTATAATAAATCTCCCCTGCCTCCTCTATCTCTTCCCTAATTGTCAGATATCCTGTCTGAAAAAGAAGCGTCTCAATGGGCATGGTATAGCAGTCAAAGGCATCAAGAAGGTCTGCTGAAAGCTCTGAATTTTCTATCCCAGGGATATCGGGCTCTTCTTGCCTTTCCTCAAGGACCTTTATGAGAAAGGACGGTGTACCAGTCTTGAACCAATAGTTCTGGTATTTTTTGGTGTCGAGGAATTGCAGGATGTCAAAGGGGTTATAGACCCGCTCATCCCCCAAAAAGTTGTAGCCGTTGTACCAATAGCGCATCTCATCAAGGTTTACGCCCTCAAGGTAGTCTGAAAAGTTCTCCATTATCTCCTCTTCGGTATAGCCAAGAAGCGTTCCAAAGGCAGGATATAGGGAGATGTCCCTTAGATTATTTAGCCCCGAAAAAAGGCTCACCCTTGAAAACTTGCTCACCCCTGTCATGAAAAAAAACCTGATGTGCTCGTCAAGCCCCTTAAAAACCTCGTAGAAGCTCCTAAGGTAATCCCTAATCTCAACTGCATATTCCGGTCTTTCAATATTGTCTATTATGGGCTTGTCATATTCGTCTATGAGAATGACCATCTGCTGACCCCTATTCTTGGATACCCTTCTTACCAAGGTCTTAAGCATGTCCTTTGGGTGAGAGTCAAAGGAAAGATCAATGTCAAGGGAACTTGATGCTATTTCTGATATCTCCTTTGAAAGGCTATTAGAAAATGTCTTTAAATCCCTGTTTACCAACCCTCCCATATCAATCTTTATGACAGGAAATACCTCTTCCCACCTCCATCTTTCCTCTAACCAAAGGCCAGTAAAAAGCTCCTTCCTTCCTTCAAAAAGGCACCTTAGGGTATCTACAAGAAGGGATTTTCCAAAGCGCCTTGGGCGGGAAAGGAAGAGGTATTCACCTGAATTAACTAAGTCATTTATGATCTTGGTCTTGTCTATATAGACATATCCTTTTCTTATCTTTTCAAAGGACTGTATCCCTATGGGGAGTCTATTCATAATAGAAGGCCTCCTTTAATATCACCTCCTTTTTAAATCATAAGGCAAGGAACCTAAAAAGCCAAAAATTATTTGCTTCAAGTACGTGTTCATTTCTTTTGCCGCCAAAAGAAACGAACCAAAGAAAACCGCCCCCGTTGCCGCTCAACCCCTGCGCTCGGAAGACTAAAGGTCTAGGTCGGCCAAAGGGGCCATCCATGGCCCTGTGGCCGATGGCGACGTCCATGTCGCCACCCCCTTCAGGGGCCTTTTTAGACCTTTCGCCTTCCGTGCTCGGCGCGGCAAAAGGGGGGATATTCTGGATCCGGAGCGTGTACTAAAACTAATTGCCCTCAGGGAATTGAAATTTCTAAAAGGGAGATAAAAATTTCGGCTTTGATACGCTTCTCAACTTCTTTAGGAGAAGCCATTTCAAAAAAGAGTTCAACGGCTTCTGATAAATTCCTTTTCGCCTCTTCAACAGTCCTTCCCTGGGAGGCAATATCCAGTTCAAGACAAAGGGCAACATACATGTCATCTTCTTTGTTAAGTATGACAGTTAAAAATTTTGTCATCGGTGTTAATGTCGCTTTAATTTCACCACCTTGGGGTCCTTAAAAAGCCCTCGGTTAGCACTGGTGTAGCTTTTCGGTTGATTAATAGGAAAATCTGTTTGTTAATTTGCCAGCGATTAAAGGTCTTGGCGGGAAACTTTATGCCAATTTGTTGCCGGCCAAATAAAAAACGTTCGCACATTACTACACACCATTGAGACCTCTGAGAAACTCTCTATTTAAATTAAGAACTAACTTTGTATAATTATGTATAATTATTACAAATTTTTGCAAAATAATAC
>JALXCD010000033.1 GCA_026991135.1 Deltaproteobacteria bacterium
GAATAAAGTAGAAAAAGAAAAAAAGGAAGAGGGTAACAAAGAATAAAAAATTAAAAAATAAACCCTTAAAAGGCCCAAGGCCATCAGGCCCTGGGCCTTTTCTTTTTTATATTTGATAAAAGCTTTTCAAACTCCCTTTTTAATTCCCGGTCACTTATTGAATCCAAAAGCGTCTTTTCCTCAAGGGATAGGGGCATCTGGCCATTTTTCTTTTTTTCCATCCCCTTCCCCCTTTTTTTCTCAAAAGGATATGTTTTAAAACGAACATACTCAATATCACCAATCAAGAAAACAATCTCAGACACATGTGATTCTTTTGGAAGAAGGGCATTAATATTTTCAATAATGATATTTCTTTCAAAGGAAAGCTGGTGCATCCAGATATTATTGGAAACGGCCACCACCAAGACATCTTCGCCTCGAAAATACCAGGGCCAGGCATTTTCAGCTATTATTTCACCAACTATCTCTTTCCATTTGGACCATATCACCCTTCTTGGATAAAAGATCTTCCACCTTTTCCCGCGTAGGATTCCTGGAAAAAGCTCAAGGGATCGGGCTATTTCTCTTTTTTTGTCCTTCAAACCATATCCTCCGCTTCCTTTAGTGCCCCTTCAATAAGCTTCCTTATTTCAGAAAGTCTCTCTTTCGTGTTTGCCTCAAAACGAAGCACAAGGACAGGCTGGGTATTTGATGCTCGAATAAGCCCCCAGCCATCATCAAAGACAACCCTTACTCCATCAACATCTATAAAATTGTAACCCTTTTGACTAAATAACTCCTTCACCTTTTCAACTACCTTGAATTTCTTATCTTCCGGACAGTCTATCCTTATCTCTGGTGTTGAATAGGTCTTAGGAATATCACCTAACAATTCTGAAATTGGCCTTTTCTCTTTAGAAAGGATCTCACAAATTCTAAGTGCCGCATAGGTTGCATCGTCAAATCCAAAGTATCTATCAGCAAAAAAGATGTGACCGCTCATCTCCCCTGCCAAAAGGGCCCCAGTCTCTTTCATCTTTTGCTTTATAAGACTATGACCTGTCTTCCACATGATGGGTTTGCCACCATGTTTTTCTATATCCTTATAAAGAAGATGAGAACACTTCACCTCCCCAATGATAGCAGCATTCGGATGTTCCCTAAGGACATTTCTTGCAAGAAGAATAAGTATCTTATCTCCAAAGATAACCTGAGCCTTTTCATCAACTACCCCTACCCTGTCACCATCTCCATCAAAGGCAATGCCAATATCAGCTTTTTCTTCAAGGACCTTTTCCTGAAGATCCTTCAGATTTTCAAGCACGGTAGGATCGGGGTGGTGGTTTGGAAAGGTCCCATCAACATTACAAAAAAGAGAGACCACATCACAACCTGCATTCTTGAAGGCTTGTGGTGCAACATGGGCTGTTACTCCATTTCCACAATCAAGAACCACCTTGAGAGGGGAGCTAAATTTAATATCTGTTTTTAGATATGATAGATAATCATCTATGATGTCGTAATTTTTAATACCACCATTTCCCGTTTCAAAATCACCTCTTATTATTAAATCTCTCAATTCCTTTATCTCTTTCCCATAGATGGTGGACTTTCCAACACACATTTTAAGACCATTAAAATCAGGAGGGTTGTGGCTTCCTGTAATCTGTATGCCACCGTCCTTATCAAAGTGATGGATGGAAAAATATAGAAGTGGTGTTGGTACCTCGCCAATATTTATCACATCAATTCCTGTGGAAATAACTCCCTGAATCAAGGCGTCCTGAAGCCTTTTTGAGTGAAGCCTTCCGTCCCTTCCACAGGTTATTTCTCGTTTTCCTAACCTCTTAAGGCTTGTCCCAAATGCCTTTCCAATAAGCTTTACCACATCTTCTGTAAGGTCCTTATCAACTATGCCGCGAATGTCATATTCCCTGAATATATGTTCTGGTACCATAAAAAATGCCTCCTAAAATCTTTGGTCATCACTTCCAGATTGTATAAGACCTGCCAGCTCCCTTGAATTAAAAACACAATCATTAAGACTTACACCCTTTACCCAGTTACACCTTATAAATAGCCTTGGATACCGTGCTAGCTCCATGTGTATTTCTTTCAAAAGCCTTTCATGTCCAACATGATATTGGGGAATGGCCCTTTTCCATCTAAAGACTTCTGCAAAAATTGGCTCTTTTTTTATTCCCATAAGGTCCTTAAGTTCGCCAAGGGCCATTTTTAATATCTCGCTGTCCTTTTTTTCAAGGATATGCCTTTTTCTCATACCGCCAAGAAGGCATCTTATGAGATGAAAGCCTTCTGGTGCCCTAAAATCAAATACAGATGAATCCCAAAGGGCACCAAGGATTTTCCTTGACTCAACATGGGGGCAGAGAAACCCAAAACCATCAAGCCCACCTGGAAGGTCCCTATCCCTAAATCCCAGGGCACAGACGGCAATTGGCGGGTATTCAAAATGGTTAAAAAGTCCAAAAAGCCCCTTTGAAAGGTCCCTTACCAGAGACCTTGCATCATGGGCAGGAAGTGAAAGGACCACATGGGTCCCCAAAAAGACCTCACCATTTTCTGTTTGAACCTCCCAGTCTTTCCCCTTTAAGGAAATGGCACTTACCCTGCTGCCTGTCCTTATTTCGTTTTTTAAACCTTCTCTAAGGGCCTTAACAAGCTCTTCCATTCCGCCCCTAAAGGAGGTCAAAACCCCGCCAGGGCCAGCAGATGCCTTTTTCTTCTCCCCCTTCCTTTTTGCCTCCCTTTTTAGGGCTATCATTGCCCTAATGAGGCTTCCGTATTCCTTTTCAAGCTCATGTATCCTTGGAAAACAGGATTTAAGGGAAAGCCTTTCCGGGTTTCCTGCATAGATCCCTGATGCCATTGGGTCAATGAGATATTTGTAGGCCTCATCCCCAAGCCGCCTTTTTGCAAAAGAAGCCAGGGATTCGTCTTCATCCCCCCTTAACGGAGGGATAAAGGGCTCATAAAAAAGCCTCAATTTTCCAGAAAGGGAAAGGATTGTTGATTGCATAAAGGCGCCTGGAGAGTCAGGAAGGGGAAGAAGTTTTCCAGATCTTACGACAAATCTTTTTCTGGATGCATCATTACTCCTTAACGGGCTTATCCCAAGGGCCCTAGAAAGTTCAAGGGTCGAGGGCTTGTTGTCAAGAACCCCGTTAACCCCCCTTTCTATCAAAAAGCCCTTGGACTTTTCTGTCCATGCCTTTCCCCCTACCCTATTTTCTGCCTCAAGTACGGTTATCTCCCAGCCCCTTGCCATCTCCTTTAGATACCAGGCAAGGGAAAGCCCGCTCATTCCACCGCCGATTATGATTACATGGGCCATAAAAGCCTTTACCTCTTAAAACTCCTTTTGTTTTTCAAGCACAAGCTCGCAAAGGGCCTTAATAAAGGTCCTTGATTCATTAAGAGAAGGCGTGCGGATAAGTCTTGCCCCGTTCCTTTTGACCAAATCTCCATAGAGCATATCTATCTCATAAAGGGTCTCGATGTGGTCTGATACAAAGCTTATGGGCACACAAAGGATCTCCCCAACCCCGCTTTTACAAAGATCAAGAAGAAGCTCATCGGTTGAAGGGGAAAGCCATTCAACCGGCCCGCTCCTACTTTGAAAACAAAGCCTCCCGTTAAGCCCTGTCTCCCTTTTAATGGCGGAAATGGTCCTTTTTACATGCTCCACATAGGGATCACCCTCATCCACCATTTTTTTGGGAAGGGAATGGGCACTATAAACAAGCTGAAAGTTGTCCTTGTCCTCAATCTCTTCCATGCCTTTCTTGATACATTCACAAAGGGCCTTAACATAAAGGGGATGGTCAGGATAGGAGTCGATCACCTGATAGTCCTTTATTGAAAGCCCCTTTAGGGCCTTTTTAAAGTCATCTATGGAGGTTCCGCTTGTTGCAAGGCTGTAATGGGGATACATGGAAAGGGCAATAAATCTTTTTATGCCCCTTTTGACCATGTCCCTCAACACATCCGGAGTCCTAGGAGAAAAGTATCTCATGCCAGGCTCACACAAAAAGGCCTTTTCGGATACAGACTCATTTAGCATTCTTTCAAGGGCCTTGGCCTGGCATCTGGTGATTTCCAAAAGCGGGCTTTTCCCGCCGATTTTTTCATAACATGCTGCACTTTTTGGTGCCCTTTTCCTTGCAATAAACCAGGCAATGGGCCTTTGCAAAAAAGAAGGCCCAAGCCTTATTATCTTTCTGTCTGAAAAGAGGTTGTATAAAAAGGGCCTGACAGAGCTCAGTTTATCCGGCCCGCCCATATTTAAAAGTATTACACCTATCATATTAAAAGGTTTCCTTTTCATTAAGCTATTTCGGAAAATTCACATGCTTCATCAGAAGTCATGTGGTCAAGACCTGGTAAAATCTTCCCTTTCTTATCACCCACTTTATATAATCCAGGCCATCACTGTTTACACTTAAAAGAATACCTTGTGAAGGGAAGTGGTGAAAGGGACTAAGTTCCTGCTGGGTTATGATAAGATCAAGGCATTAAAATTTTAATTTTTAATTGCTTAACAGCCATGTTATGATAGCGTCTAGGTATTAATACCAGCCACATAAATTAATGAAAGGAAACAAGGTATGAAACCCATTAACCGCAGAATCTTTATTAAAAAAGGTTTACTTGGACTAGCAGGCTACGGGCTTTTGTCAGGGTTCCTCGGCCCCTTTCCTGTTGCTGCAAGTAAGGGGCAGACAAGGGCAGCCGCCAACCCAAAGGACGAAGATTTTAGTTTCATTCACGTAACAGACACCCATCTCGATCTTGGAAAGCCTCAAACCGTCTCGTGGCTTGAGATGTTTGTTGAAAGGGTTAACAGGGACTTTTCACACATAGACCTTGTGGTCTTTGGGGGAGATAATTTCAACAACAATGTACCAGGGAAAAAGGATGCCGAAACCTTCAAGAAGATTGCCGACCAGCTCAAATGTCCCTGGTACTCAGTGCGGGGCAACAAAGAATCCACGCCAAAGCCTGCAAGCGATCCCCTGAACCAGGCTGAATATGCAAGGATGTTCTTTTCGTCCGATGTCAGGATGGCAGGCAGGGACTGGAGCCTTGAAAAGGGTAAATATACCATCCTTGGGATCGATTCCACCATTGAACACCATAACAACGGCCGATTTACTGAGGAAAGCCTCAATTTTGTGGAAAATCAGCTCAAAACCCACAAGGACCGGTATTTTATCTTGTTAAATCACCATCCTTACTGGAATTTCTGGGGTGGAAAAGACCAAGCCGATATCCACAAATACGTTCTCAACAACGCAGACGAGGTCAAGAAAAGGCTTTTTAAATATCCCAACCTTAGGCTTACCCTTTCAGGCCATAAGCATCTGGACAACGTGGCCAAAGACGGGGAGGTGACTGTTATATCCACCCTGGGTTACATTGTACCACAAGGCAAGAAAAAGGACCACTGGTTCCGGGTTGTAGAAATGAAGAACGGAAATTTGCTAAGCCAGGAAATAGCGGGAATCCTTTAGTTCACTGGCATATCAGGGCAAAAAATCAAAAAGGTGGGGAAAAATTAAAAGCTGGACCGTCATTATAACAGTGGCAAATGTTTTTGCAGCCTACTCTTTTCATGACCTAATGGCAAAAAAGTTATAATCAAACCATTTGGTCTGGGTATACCAAATATGGAGCTTTTTAATGCAAAAGTAAAAAATGGCAAATTCATAATAGTATTTTTTGATCAAAAAAAATTTTACTGGCTTAAAGACAAAAAACGGCAACCGGCTGGCATCTCCTGTAGTTGGACCCTATGTGGCAGAACCCGAGAAAGATGACGGGCCGGAACTCATTTTAGATGAATATCATACGGTAAGGATGATAAGAGGGAATTGAATTCCAGATACGTGAGTTGGCCCATTGTAATATGTGAAATTAAACTTAAAAATAGAAGCTTCTATATATTGTTAGAAATGATAATTGTTGCTACATCTTTATCTTTTACATCCACTATGGCTTGTGAATTTAAAACATATAACGACCTTGAAGGGGCCTGGAAGGCATAGGATTTCTGTTCTAAATAACCTTAAAAAATTTCAATATTTTCTATCATCTCGCCGATAATATCAATGAAATGGACAGGTGTGACATGGAAACAAAAGGTACTAGTATACTCATGGTTGACGATGAACCTGTTAACATCAAGATATTAAAAGGTATGCTTTCAGCAGAGGGCTACCATATCCTCAAAGCCGACAGTGGTCCCAAGGCCCTTGAAATCCTAGAAAATCAAATCCCAGACATCATCCTTCTTGACGTAATGATGCCTGAAATGGATGGCTTCGAGGTATGCAGGAGGATAAAGGCCCAAAAAGCGTTACGATTAATACCCGTTCTCATGGTAACAGCTCTTCATGATAAGATCCATAGACAACAGGCCCTTGAAGCGGGTGCTGACGACTTTTTGACTAAACCTATCGATAGAACAGAACTGATAATCAGAGTCAAGTCTCTGATACGCATAAAACATTACTCGGATGAGCTTGTTGAGAGCAATCGAATTTTGGAAGAGCAAAAAGAGAAGCTCAAAAAACTTGAGAAGGCAAAAGAGGCCCTTACACACATGATTGTCCATGACCTTAGAAGTCCCCTTACTAGCATTTCAATGAATTTAGACCTGTGTCTCATGAAACTTGAACAGGATATGGGATTAAAACGCTATCTGGAAAATGCAAGTTACCAATGCACATATCTTGACTCAATGATTCAAGGTCTTCTTGATATTTATAAAATGGAAAAGGGCAAAATCACCCTCAACAAACAGCGTGTTAGGCCAGATCGACTTGTTAGGAATGCGGCTGATCGCTTCATCCCCCAGCTTGAATCAAAAAGGATCCATCTTGATCTCAAGTTACCTTCAAATTGTCCGGACCTTCATTTGGACTCGGAGCTTATTAGCCGTGTGATTGGCAATCTTCTCGATAATGCCATAAGGCACACTCCAGATGGAGGCAATATTGAAATAAAACTTTCCCCTGACAAGGAACAAAAGTCAATTGTCTTCTCTGTTGCCGACAGTGGAAAGGGGCTTGATGAAAAGTATCATCAACGTATTTTTGACCGTTTTGAACAGATAAATCTTAAAAAGGAAGGTATCACCACGGGGAGTGTTGGCCTGGGTCTGAATTTTTGCAAAATGGTTGTTGAACTCCACGGTGGAAAAATCTGGGTATCAAACAAATCTAATAATTCAGGTTGCATCTTTTCCTTTTATCTGCCTATGGACTCTGGCCAGAATGATCTGGACTCCGGAGAAAGAAACCAGAAAAGAGGCTGAAATGGATACAAAAACCATTCTCGTTATTGAAGACAATGAAATTAATCTTAAGCTTGTACGCAGTCTGTTACACATAGGCAACTTTAAGGTCCTTGAGGCTGTTGACGCTGAAACAGGGATCAAAATAGCCCGCAAAGAGCAGCCAGACCTTATCCTAATGGATATACAACTGCCAGGGATGGACGGTCTTGAAGCCACTTCAACATTAAAAAAAGATCCGATTACAGGCCATATTCCTATAATTGCAATAACATCATATGCAATGGATGGAGACAAGAAAAAGGCCAAGGAGGTTGGTTGTGATTGGTACATCAGTAAACCAATCAATACCCGGACATTTCTTGATGAAATAAAAAAATTTCTTGAAAAATCTTAAAATTGGTGCCGTTAAAGAGATATGAATATGAACAATAATATACTTTTAGAAATATTCAGGACATTCTTTCTCGTAACCACATGGCTAACAATTCACTCCATAAGTCATGCTGTAGAAAAGGATGACCATCTCCTTTACCTCAAAAATCTTTCCATAGCCCAGCTATCCACCCTTGAAGTCACCTCTGTTTCCAAAACAGAAGAAAAGATGTCTGATGCTGATGCCGCCATCTATGTAATCACCTCAGAAGACATCAGAAGAAGTTGGCTTACATCCCTGCCCGAACTTCTAAGGATGGTTCCAGGGCTCCAGGTGGCCAACATTGATGGAAATAAGTGGGCCATAACCGCAAGAGGTTTCAACTCATGGTATTCAGACAAACTTCTAGTTC
>JALXCD010000034.1 GCA_026991135.1 Deltaproteobacteria bacterium
GAATAACCTAAGACATTATGAAAAGGGGAAAAAATAGGTGAAACACACCAAAACCTTGAACCATCCTTTGAACTTAATGTCTTTTCTATGATTTTTAACGACCAGGGCTGAGCCTGGACCCTCTTTTCTATGGCAGCTATCTTTGGGATATCTTTTTTTTGTACTCTTCTAATAAGAACTTTCAGTAAAATACCTTTAATTTAAAATTTGATTAAAGACTAATTCTTTTTTAGAAAAAATGGAATAAAAAAGGCCGCCTTGATAATTACAAGACGGCCTCTTGCTACCTACTTGGTCAGATGCTGTATTAGTCTATCTCAGGGGCAGGCAGATATTCTGATTCCTTGGCTGCAAGGTCTTTAATCTCATCTACCTTTGCCAAGGTTGCTTCTACTGCCTCGTCTCCCAATGACTTAGTTTTCACCACCTGATGATAAAGTTCTCTTAAGAATGCCACAGGAACATCTGTAATGGCGTTTCTTGAGTCTGTACGGGCAGTATCAAACTCCTTGAGTATCTTGTTTTTGGTTTCCTCTGATACATGGACCTCAACAAGCTTCAACTCGCCTGCAAACCTGTATTTGATATTATCTCCAAGGCCGGCATCCTTAATGGCCTGAAGCCTTCCTTCATCTAGCAAAACATCTATGAAATAATCTGCCATTTTTATTACCTCCTCCAAAAATTTTTATTAAAGATCCTTGAGATCTACTTCGAGTTCTTTTTCCTTATTAATGACGTATTTCTCATTGCAGAATGGGTAGTTAAAGTGCTTCCACCACTTAACAACTACCTTAAAGACCTCAGGACGCATAATAATGGCTGGTGGCTGTACACCCTGTGCTACCATACCACGGAGGAAGCTACCACTTAGTTTTTCCCTTTCATGCCCACAGGTCTCGCTATAAGCCATTTCCTTACAGGTTGGGCAGAAAGAGAACTCTCTCATGTTCTGAGGCCTGATCTCAAGGCCGTATGGTACATCAGTTGGTGGTGCTGGGAAACCAAAGCTTGGGATGCCTTCATTCCAGAGAATCTGGGTGGACCATTTGTCATAGTATTCACCTACTGCAGCATGGTCACGGCCGAACATGTGATGTGTACACCCCATGTTCTGACGAATGATTCCATGGAGGAGGCTCTCTAGCGGGTTACCGTAACGCATATCCCAGAGACAAATGGTTGGAAGATGACGTGAATTCTTGATGTATCCGCCAGTATTTACTGCCTCGTGACCTTCGCAGATTGCCTCGTCAGGATAGTCACCACGGCGCTTAACACCGATGATTGCGTTAACCAGGATACCATGACATGGCTCAAGGTCACCTGTGAATGCTGCATTTTTCATCAAGAATTCATGACCAACGTGTGGAACGTTACGGGTCTGGTGGTTGATGACTGTCCTCCAACCCCTCTTGTCAAATTCCTCCCTTGCCTTTCTTGGTGGATACCAGAAACGATCAAATGGGGCACGGAAGATTGGCTCATTGATGATGGTGTATTTTCCAGCAAGAACAATTGGGTTGAGGCTCTTGTAAATAACCCAACCAGGATGTTTCTTATTAAACTTTTCCCTGACTACCTCTGGATTGTCTTCTGGAGTCCCGAAGGTCTTGTCGGCCAATTCCTCTGTGTCGGAAATCTCCCAGACCTCTTCGATATCCAGTATTGCAAATGGCTTACCCTTAAGATTAAGAACAAGCCTGTCACCTGAACCTACACCTAGCTTCTTGAAATCGTCCTTACTGATGTCAAAAACCAGAGGATATGGGAATATCCACTCATTAAGAAGCCTTCTTTCCTTGAGTATCCTTTCAACCTCTGCCTGGCACATGGAGCCTTCTACAGGGCTAAAGAAGCCGTAACAGATACTCATAATCTCGCGGTAAACATTCCTTACAGGCACTTCACTCTCATAGTGTAAAGTAGGCTTGATATCATAAGTGGGACAGCCCTTGATCATTTTTTTTGCACGCTCTGGGTCCCTAACAACGCGCTCTACAAGTCTACCTCCGTGAGGCAATGGCCTTTGGATTAAAAAACGTGACATTCGGACACCTCCTTGGTCTTTTAAAATAAAATTCCGTACTGGATACGGAAGGATAGCACAAAAAAAAATTGATTACAAGGGAACAAATTTCGGATAAACTTATCCCTTATCTAACTAATGAAAATTATTAAAATAAAAATTCTCCCTAACTGAATATCTATTCAATTTTAATTGAACAAAAGAAAAAAAACAAGCCAAATCTTTTGAAGCTTTAAAAGAAATATTTTACTTTTTAAGAATTTGCGTGGCCTGATTTATGCTTTTTCTGGCATAATTAACTATGGATGTGGCTGTTTCATAAAAATCCAGGCCATTATCCCTGCACTGGGATAGCCTAATAAGCATGGGAAGGTTTACGCCTGTTATCACCTCGACTTTTCCTTCTTCAAGAAAACTTAAACTCATGTTGGCCGGAGTGCCACCAAACATGTCCGTCAAAATTAAAACACCTTTTCCATCATCCACGCTCTTTATTGCCTTTTTAATCTGACTTTGCATCTCTTCAACGGACCTTGAAGGATCGATAGTTAGAGGAATGAGATTTTTTTGTTCTCCGACAATGAAATTGGTTGTCTCCACAAGTTCATGGGCTAGATTCCCGTGGGCAGCTACAACTACTCCTATCATCATTATCCCTCTTTACCTAGGTCTCTGTGGGTCACAATAACCTCTTCTCCCTGTGATGTAAACATATCACCAAGCCACCTAGCTATGGCAACACTCCTGTGTCTTCCGCCTGTGCACCCTATCCCTATAACTAGATAAACCTTTCCTTCAGAATAATATCGAGGGACCAAATATCCGAAAAGACCTTCAAGGTGTTTCAAAAAGGTCTTTGTCTCTTCTTTTTTGAGCACATATCTAAAAACAGACTCATCAAGGCCGCTTTTTGGCCTTAATTCTGGTTCAAAATAGGGATTTGGCAAAAACCTCACATCAAAAACAAGGTTTGCGTCTGGGGGAACGCCATATTTGAAGCCAAAAGATATCACATGTATCAAGGGCTTTGTAAGATCATCCCTTGATGAATACATATTTAGAACAATCTGTCTAAGTTCATGGACATTTTTATTCGATGTATCAATATAGTTGTCGGCAAACTCTCTAAGCCCCCTTGTTCTAAAACGTTCCTCCTTAATGGCAGAAAGGATATCGCGGTTTTTCTGCAAGGGATGCTTCCTTCTAGTCTGGCTAAACCTTTGTACTAGCACATTGTCATTTGCATCCAAAAAGAGGACCTCAAGATGAAAGCCCATCTCCTTTACCTGAGAAAAAATGGAGGCATACTGATCCAAAAAGCCCTTTTCTCTAACGTCCATAACAAGAGCAATCTTTCTTGGGATTTCAGAACTATTTTCTGAAAGAGACAAAAAATCAGGGAAAAGGGCTATTGGAAGGTTATCTACACAATAATAACCGAGGTCTTCAAATGCCCTCAAGGCAGTACTTTTACCAGAACCTGACATTCCGGTAATTACAACGGCCTGAATATTTTTCTTTTTTTTATGGTCCAAATTCAAGATGCCTTATGATTTCACGCACATCTTCTTGATCCGTGGCCTTTTTTATTTTTGGGAGAAAACCCTGTTGTTTTATTAGTTTGGAAACCTTGGCAAGAAGCCTAAGATAATTGACAGTATCGTTATCAGGGGCCAAAAGGACAAAAAAGGCAAAAACAGGTTGACCATCAACGGCATCAAAGGGAACCCCCTCTTTACTTATTGCAACAATGACCACAGTCTCTTCAAGCTTTGGAAGCTTGGCATGTGGAATGGCAACCCCTCCACCTATGCCAGTGCTACCAAGTTCTTCCCTTTCTCCTAAAACCCCCAAAACCTCTTCCTTGGAAATACCATCTATTGCCTGAGCTGCCCATTCAGATATCCTTTTTAGGACCTCTTCCTTGTCCTTGGCCTTAAAATCGAAGAGAATGCATTTTTCACATATATAGCGAGATACCTGCACCTACTATGGCTCCAAAAGACCTAAACTTCCATCCTTACGCCAATAAATAACATTTACCCTGTTTGTGCTCGCATTAATAAAGGCTAGAAAATCCATTCCGCTGATCTGCAGTTGGTCTGCTGCCTCTTCGATGGACATGGGCTTTGTATCTATCTTTTTGATGGTTATTACCTGTTCAGGTATTGCTGTTTCATCAGAACTGACAGACTCGGCTCCTTGCCCTAGAGCCATGTTTTGCTGGGCCTGACGTTTACTTTTTACTTTATCTCTAAATTTTTTTAGCTGCCTTTCAATTTTATCCAAAACAAGGTCTATGGCTGCGCGAAGATCGTCATGTTCCTGTTTGGCTGCTGCCCTGATCCCATCCCCTGTAATGACTACCTCAGCACTCTTCCTGAATTTTTCTGAAGTCAATACAACATTCACATTCATTGGGGAGTCGCTATACTTTTTAAGCCTGGAAAACCTGTCTTGAATGTAGTCCTTCAGCTCGTCTGAATGATCGGTATGGCGAAATGTCACATTGATTTGCATAAACAATTTTCCTCCATTTATCCTAAAAGGTGATCAAATCTTGGGCCGTTTTCTTCTACTCGATGGAAGTATTCCCATCAAGTCCCTATATTTGGCCACTGTCCTTCTTGCAATTTTGATATTGTCCTTTGCAAGGATCTCAACTATCTGCTTATCACTTAAAGGCTTTGTGGGATCTTCATTTTCTATAAGCCGCTTTATCCTCTCCTTAACACTTTGGGCAGCAACTTCCGATGAACCATCCCTTCTAGGAAGCCCTGTACTAAAAAAGAATTTAAGCTCAAATATTCCTTGAGGGGTATAGACATATTTATTGCTTGTGACCCTACTTATTGTGGATTCATGCATGCCCACATCCTCAGCCACGTCCTTTAAAACCAGAGGCTTCAGATAGGCAATACCCTTGTCAAAAAACTCTTTTTGAAATTTCACAATGCTTTTTGTCACCTTGTAAATGGTCTTTTTTCTTTGATCAATACTCTTTATAAGCCACTGGGCAGATTTTAACTTTTCTTGAATAAATTCCTTATCTTTAGAGTCAATATGACCATTTTTTACAATATCTTTATAATATGGATTAATCTTTAAATCTGGCATATCTTCTTCGTTCAAGGTGACCACATACTCATCTCCAACCTTAAATACATAAATATCTGGTTCTATATATTGGATATTTTCAGAAGAATATGCCCTTCCTGGCCTTGGATCTAAAGACTTTATTACCTCAATGGCCTCAACCACCTCTTTAGGATTTCTTCCAGTGGCCTTGGCAATCTGTTTATAATTGTGAAGCTCTACCTGATGTAGATAGTTTAATACTAGCTCCCTAACCAAAGGAGCATCTATTCCCAGATGGTTCAACTGGATTAAAAGACACTCCCTCAGGTCCCTTGCAGCCACTCCCACCGGATCAAATTCCTGTATTTTTTTTAGAACCTCCTCAACCTTTTCTACACTTGCCCCTGAATCCTTGGAAATCTCTTCGCAAGTGGCCTTAAGATAGCCATCCTTATCAAGATTTCCGATAATGAAGGCACCTATCTTTTTTTCTTCATCTGAAAGATCTGAAAGTTGAAGCTGCCATAGGAGGTGGTCTTTTAAATCTGACTTTGTGGCAACTATGTTTTCATAATTTGGTACTTCCTTTTCTTCAAAGGAATAGGAAGGAAGGGCCCTTTTATATTCATCATCCCATATTTCTTGCCAATTAGTATCCTTTACTGCCTCCTTTTCCCAAGGGGTCTTTTCCTGATCCGATGCGGCAAGTTCTGGAACCTCGTTTTTTTCCCACTCCCTAACCTCCTCATCATTAACCTTCTCATCTGTTGTCTTGATTGCGTCAATCTCAGAACTTGTAGCCTCTTCTAAGACAGGATTAGACTCTAACTCATGACGAATGGTATCTATAAGCTCTAGGCGTGACAACTGCAGAAGCTTTATAGCCTGCTGCAGTTGAGGCGTCATAACCAGTTGTTGGGTAAGTTTTAGATTTTGTTTAAGTTCAAGGGCCATATTATAAACACTAAAGTGAAAAATCTTCTCCCAAGTAAATTTTTTTGGCTATTTCGCTTGTGGCAATCCGTTCAGGGCTGCCATATTCAATAACCGTGCCTGAACTTACAATATAAGCGCTATCGCACACAGTCAAGGTCTCCCTGACATTGTGATCAGAAAGAAAAATTCCGATTCCCCTATCCCTGAGATTCTTTATAAGGCCTTGGATATCACTTACCGCAAGCGGGTCAACTCCTGCAAATGGCTCATCCAAAAGTATGAACTTGGGATCAGTTGCCAGGGCCCTTGCTACCTCAACCCTTCTCCTTTCGCCACCTGAAAGAGACTCTGCCAACTGGCTTGAAAGGCCGACTAACCCCATCTCTTCAAGAAGGTCCTTTGTCTTCTTTTTCTTTTCCTTTTTAGGAAGTCTTCTGTTTTCCAAAACGATTTCGATATTTTCTGAAACCGTCAATTTCCTAAACACAGAAGGCTCCTGTGGCAGATAAGTGATCCCAAGCCTTGAACGCTTGTGCATGGGAAGGTTGGTTATATCTATATCGTCAAGAAAGACCTTCCCTCCGTCAGGCCTTACAAGGCCTGCGATCATGTAAAAGGTGGTCGTCTTACCAGCCCCATTTGGCCCTAAAAGCCCTGTTATTCGAGAACTTTCTAGCCTTAGTTCCACTCCATCAACAACAGGCCTTCCTTTATAGACCTTTTTAAGGCCTTTGGCCTCTAGAAAACTTATATCCCCCATTAGTCGCCTTCAGAATACACCACTGCCTCTACACGCTTTTTGCCGCTACTTTCGACTATACTCCTATTCTCATTGATAAAGAGGGTGATTCTATCTCCTGTGACACTATTTGGCCCATCCCAAACAGTGGCATCCTTTATTAGAAGGATCTTTTCCTGGGGCTTAAGATATATGGCCTTTTTTGCTGTTGCCCGCCTCTTTCCTTGAACAATCTTGAGATGACCTGTAGCAACTATTTTTTTAAGTTTTTTTTTGCCCTTTTTAGAAGACGTGGAAGTGTAATACACCTCCAGTCTATCTGCATAAATGGTCAAGTTTCCGCGCCTTGCAATCACATTGCCACTAAAGACCACCTTGCCCTTTTGATCCATTGCTTCAAGTTTGTCACTTGTTATACGTATAGCCTGAGAGGGTTTCGGATGCGTCTTTTTTGAAAACACCAGTGAAGGTGAAAACAGGAGGATTGTAAGAATCACTAGGGCAAGAAAATAACATCTTTTTCCTATTATTAACTGCTTCATATTCTAATTGTTCTTTTTACCTTTTTAAGTCTCTATATCTTCTTTTATAACTGCCTTGGGGAAATAAAGCAAAAGTTTGTGTTCATTAATGTAATAAATCATATTTCTGCCCGTAAGTTCGTTTCCATTTTCCCCCAAGAGTCTTACACTGCTTGTAGATTCTATTGTCTTCTTCTTTGAAAAATAAAAAAGATGCTGGGCGTAAAGGTTGTAACCCTTTAATCCTGTAACTACAACATCCCCAGAAAGAGAAAGCAGTCCGCTTTTAAAATCATAGTGTCCACTTTTTGCATCAATCGTTATGGGATTTTTACTACCATTATTTGTAAATATGACGTCCACTTTTTCAAACTCAACCCTTTGGCGTTTATCAAAAAAACGGGCTATATCTGCCTCAGCTATCCATTCTTCTGTTTTACCCTTGACTATCCGCTTATATTTGACTCCATAAAGGGTAAGATCTGCCTTAAGATTCTTAATATCAGGGCTAACAACTATTTCCTGCTCTTGATCGCCCTTCCAAAAAACAGTTCCGATGAGAAGGGTTGCAATTACGACTGATAACCAAAAAAACTTTCTCTTTTTCACTGAAACCTAGATAAAATCTCCTGCCAAATTCCCTTGGCCTTTAAAATCAATTCGCATACCTCCCTAACAGCCCCTCTACCACCTGGATTTTCAGTAACAAAATCAACCTGCTCCTTCACCTCACTTGGGGCGTCATTGACCGTAACAGACAGTCCGCATTTTCCCAAAAATGGAAGGTCAACCAGGTCATCTCCAATTCCGCAAACCTGCTCCTTTGAGAGAGATAGAGATGTCATGATACTTTTGAGACATGATACCTTGTCCTTTTCACCCTGATATACCATGTCTATTCCAAGCTCGCGACTTCGCTTGGAAAGGGCCTTTGAAGATCTGGCACTAATTATGGCAACTTTGACTCCCGCTTCCATAAGGAGTTTTATTCCAAGACCATCTCTTACAAAAAAGCCCTGGATCTGGTTACCGTTATGGTCGTAAACTATAGCTCCATCGGTCAATACTCCATCCACATCAAGGACAAGGAGCCTTACCCCTTTTGCCTTTTCAAAAAGGGATATCCTATCTCTCATCTTTCACAATATCAAAAATCCTTTTGAGAGTGGCCAGCAATCTGGGGACTTCCTCTAAGGCCAAGCTATTTGCCCCATCACACCTTGCCTTTTCAGGCTCTGGATAGACCTCCATAAATAGGCCGTCGCAGCCACATGCAACAGCCGCCCTTGAAAGATTGGGGATAAATTCCCTCTGGCCAGAAGAACACCCTTTTCCTCCACCTGGAAGCTGGACACTATGAGTGGCATCAAAAATTACAGGGCAGTTAAGAGAAGACATGATTGGAAGGCTTCTCATATCAACCACAAGATTATTGTATCCAAATGAGGCTCCTCGCTCGGTGAGCAGGATGTTTTCATTTCCGGTTGAGCGGACCTTTTTTACTGTATGGATCATGTCCCATGGGGCCATAAACTGCCCTTTTTTAATATTTACCGGTCTTTTTGTCTTTCCTGCTGCCACCAAAAGGTCTGTCTGCCTGCACAAAAAAGCGGGAATCTGCAAAAGGTCAACCACTTCTGCAACTATTTGTGCCTGGGAAGGCTCATGGATATCAGTTGTCACTGGACAGTCAAGCTCTTTTTTTACCTGTGAGAGTATTTCAAGGCCCTTTTCAAGGCCAGGCCCCCTGTATGAGTTAATGGAGGTCCTGTTTGCCTTGTCAAAGGAGGCCTTAAAGATGTATGAAAAGCCTGCCTTTAAAGCTGCTTCCTTCATAAAGCCTCCAATGGTAAGGGCAATATCCAAATCCTCAAGGACACAGGGGCCTGCTATTAAAAGTGGGGGGTTGCTCTTTCCAACCTTAATAGAACCTATTTTTACTATATTCACTGTAATATTTATCTAAGTCCAAAAACCATTATAAATTACTGGAGAAAGTGAGATGGTATTTCCATATTTATTATTAATAAATACTTTTAACAGCTACACACCATATTCTAGAATATTGTCTCCTTAATTCAAACTCTTTATCAATTTCAAAACAACCATAAAGCTTAAAAATATTTTTAAATCCACTAAAAAAGAGAGCTCTCATCAAAGAAGATTCAGTCAACCAAAATGAACGTAAATTACTCACAGCTGCCCAAGAATCATCGAATAACTGATCTTCTTCTAGACCCTCTTGATACCAGCGTCCTTCATATTCTTTATCATTATATTCAAACTGAACAAGATCTGACAACTTATCTTTAAAATCACAGTCAAATAATTCTTGATTACTCGGAGCAATATGGGTATCCAGAAATATAATACTTTTATCATGTGTTATTTGACAAAGAATTTCTAAAAATGACACAGGATTATCTAAATGATAAAGTAAACCAAGACATAATACTACATCAAATACTCCCACCAAGTCCTTATTTATTTTTTTGACATCTAAATGCACAAAATTTAAATTGGGAAATTCAAAATATTGTTTTATCAATTGACATTTTAAAAAATTACTTTTTCGTCCTTCAATTCCAACTACTTCCATATCTTCTCGTGCCATTTCAAAAGCAATTCCACCTTCCAAACAACCTAAATCAATTAATCTCAATCCTGCAAGACTATTATTTCTACTTACAAATCTATATAAAACTTTCTTAATTACATTTGTCCTAATATCATTACCAATAAGTGGTAAGTCTTTTTTATCAATAGTACTTTCATTTTGAGTCAAGGGAATATTATGAGATGTCCAGTTTACTGTCCTAATCTTTTGTAATATATTATAATTAGGTTTTTGTAATTTCTGAATTAATAGTTTATTTGTTATTGTCTTTTCCAATTTAAACCTCTTTTTAATGCAAATCATAAGAAATATAGAAATCTAGATAATTCTTAATCTTATTTCTCATACTTATGCCTTAGGGCGGCATTTATAAATGCAATAAAAAGTGGATGGGGATCAAGAGGTCTTGATTTAAACTCGGGATGAAACTGGCAGGCCAAAAACCAGGGGTGTTCAGGGAGCTCTACTATCTCCACAAGCTCTCCATTTGGACTTATTCCTGAAATCTTAAGTCCTGCCTTTTCAAGGGTGTCTCTATATGAATTATTAAATTCATATCTATGTCTGTGCCTTTCAAATATCTCCTCTTTTTTATATGCATCAAAGGCCTTGGTATCTGGAATTAATTTACACGGGTACGCCCCAAGGCGCATGGTCCCACCCATCTGACTGTGCTCATCTCTTTTTTGAATAGTATCTGTCCTATAATCATACCATTCCTTCATCAGATAAATGACAGGGTCCGGGGTATTTGGTGAAAACTCGGTGCTATCTGCCATTGAAAGGCCTGCAACATTTCTTGCAAACTCAATCACAGCAAGTTGCATTCCAAGACAAATTCCAAGGAAAGGTACCTTTTCTTCCCTTGCAAATTGAATGGCTTCAAGTTTCCCTGGTATTCCTCTGCTTCCAAATCCACCTGGAATAAGAACAGCATCTGCAGCCTTAAGCCTTTCCCTCAAGTCATCTCCCCTTATTTCATCGGAGTTAACAAAATCAATCTCAACCCTAGAGCTATTGGCAACCCCTCCATGAAAAAGTGCCTCGTTAAGACTCTTATATGACTCCCTAAGATTTACATACTTACCCACCATGGCAATCCTTACTGAATACTGGGGCTGTTCGATCTTTGCCATGAGGTTTTCCCAGGGTGTAAGAACAGGCTGCCTTGTCCAGATATTAAGGCACTCTACTATCCGCTCATCAAGCCCTTCTCTGTTAAAACAAAGTGGGACTTCGTATATACATTTTACGTCCTTAGCAGTAATTACCCTGTCTTCCTTAACATCGCAAAAAAGGGCAATCTTTGCCTTGATCTCTGGAGAAAGGTCCATTTCTGTCCGGCAAAGGATGATATCAGGCTGAATACCAATGGAACGAAGCTCCTTTACGCTGTGCTGGGTGGGCTTTGTCTTTAGTTCACCTGCTGCCTTAATGAAAGGGACATAGGTTACATGGATATAAAGGGTGTTTTCCTTTCCAAGATCACCCCTTAACTGCCTAATTGCCTCAATGAAGGGAAGACCCTCTATGTCACCGATAGTTCCGCCAATTTCAACAATTGCCACATCGGCCTCGCCATTTAACTGCAATATTGCCTGCTTTATCTCATCTGTCACATGGGGAATTACCTGGACCGTTCCACCAAGATAATCCCCTGCCCTTTCTTTGGTAATGACGCTATGATAAATTCTACCAGAGGTATAGTTGTGCCTCTGGCCGCACTTTATGCTTGTATATCTTTCATAATGACCGAGATCCAGATCTGTCTCTGCACCGTCATCTGTGACAAAGACCTCACCGTGCTGAAAGGGGTTCATCGTCCCAGGGTCAACATTTATATATGGGTCAAGCTTTTGGAGAGTGACTGTCAGCCCCCTTGCCTCTAAGAGGGCTCCAATAGATGCTGCCGCAAGACCCTTTCCTAAAGAAGATAAAACCCCGCCTGTCACAAATATAAACTTGGTCTTCATGATTTCGACCCGACTCTTTTTTGCTTAATCATAAAAAAATACAGGTTCAACGAGCGTCATGCCACTATCCAAGAGGGCCTTTATGGCATCTTCAAGCCGCTCTGAAGGAACCTTAAAGATAAGAACGGCCTTTTTACCCCCTCCAACAAAAGCATAGGTGTAATCAATATTGATATCAGCGCCTGAAAGTATCTCCACCACCTTGCAAAAACTTCCGGGTTCATCAGGGACCTCTACAGCAAAGACATCCTGTTCCCTCAATGTAAAACCAGATGCAGATAAAACGCTTTTTGCCTTCTCAGGGTTATTTACAACGAGCCTCAGGATGCCAAACTCGGCAGACTCGGCCAGGGCCAAGGCCCTTATGTTTATTGAAGCATCTCTAAGGGCCTTTGTAACTTCTAGGAGTCTACCTTTTCTGTTTTCCAAAAAGATTGAAAGCTGTTTTATCCCGTATTTTTTGATCATTTTTTTAACCCCTCTGCATCTCTCTTATCTATAATCCTTTTGGCCTTGCCCATGCTACGCTCCAAAGTCTTTGGCTCCACAAGCTTGATCTTAACATTGATGTAAAGATCATTTAACATTTCCTGTTGGAGCCTGGCTTTAAGGGCCTCAAGAGCACCAATTCCGTCGGCAAAGGTCTTGTCATCCACCTCTACCCAGACCTCAAGCTTGTCAAGGACACCCTTTTTATCAAGGACTATTACATAATTGGGGGTGGTGCCCTCAACCTTTGTAAGCACATGCTCCACCTGTGACGGAAATACATTCACACCATTTACAATGAGCATGTCATCGGCACGTCCCTTGACAGACTCCATAACTGTAAGGGTCCTTCCACATTTACAAGGCTCTCTATGTAGAACAGTGATATCCTTAGTCCTATATCTGATTATCGGAAGGGCCTGTTTTGTAACAGTGGTAAAGACGAGCTCTCCCTCCTCACCATCAGGCAATACCTCTCCAGTTTCAGGATCTATTACTTCAGGGATAAAATGATCTTCAAAAATATGAAGATTTCCATAGGGACAACCTGCCGCTACCCCAGGCCCAATAATTTCAGAAAGCCCATAGGCCTCACAATAGATAAGGCCCCATTGTTCCTTAAGCTCTTCTCTCAGTCCCTGGCTTGCCGGCTCAGCCCCGAAAAATCCTGCCCTTATCTTAAAATCCTTCTTTAGTTCGTATCCTTCCTCCTTAGCCACTTCTGCAAGGTGAAGGGCAAAGGAAGGGGTGCAGGCGAGTATTGTTGCGCCAAAATCCTTCATTAGAAGAAGCTGCCTTTTTGTAAAACCGCCGCTTGACGGGACAACTGCGGCACCTACCTTTTCGGCCCCATAATGAAAGCCCAGACCACCTGTAAAGAGTCCATAGCCATAGGCATTATGAACAACATCTCCAGGCCCAACATCCACCATGGAAAGGGTCCTCGCCATGACCTCGATCCAAACTTCCATGTCATGTTTTGTATAACCTACCACTGTAGGCTTTCCTGTAGTTCCTGAAGACGAATGAATCCTCACAACCTGATCCATTGGTACTGTAAAAAGTCCAAAGGGGTAATGGTCTCTTAAGTCCTGTTTGGTGGTAAAAGGAAGCCTCTTTAAATCTTCAAGGGACCTTACATCGGCAGGCTTTATGCCAAGTTCATCGAACTTTTTCTTATAAAAAGGGACCAGGTGATAAACCCTTTGACAGGTATCCTGGAGACGACGTAACTGGATTTTTTCTAGCTCCTCCCTTGGAGCGCTCTCAATTTCATTCCACATGGCCTTACCGCTCCTCTCAAAAATGCTTTTTCCAAAGACTTAACACTAAAAAAATATTGTTCAAGCCTCAAAGGCTTTATGATAAAGCCCTTTCAAAGCCCTGAAAGGACCTCATTATTTTTAACTCGAAAGGTCAAGCACCTGATATCTTATATAGTCAAGAAATGGGGAAGTTGGTTCCATATCAAGGTAACGATTAAAGGCATCAATGGCCTTTTCCTTTTCTCCCTTTTCCCTGTAGACCCTGGCCTCATCCAGGACGGCTACGGCCTCAAGGCCATTTTTATTTTGCTCCACCTTCTTAAAGCTCGATAATGCCTCATCGAACTTTTTTTGTTCCTCAAAGGTATATCCAAGGCCCATCAAAGAGGAATCAGCCAAAACTCCTTTTAGACTCGAGCTAGCCCTTTCAAAACTTTCCTGGGCAGCCCTGAAATCACCCTTTTCCATATAGGCCCTTGCTAAAAGAAGAGTAGCCAGACGAGCTGCATTGGTATGCCCAAACTTTTCCTTTATGACCTTGAGTTCCTTAATCCTTGAGTCCACATCCTGTTTGGCCATTGCCATTCCAAGGTGAAAGGATGCAGATTCCTCAAGATGCCTTGTATAATAAGAATAGCCACTAAAAAGCACTGAAACCACAATAACTATGGCTATTCCTGCAAGTATTTGTTTGTAATTTTGCTTTAAAGGCTCTCTTAACCATTCTGGAACATCGCTTAAAAGTTCATCTAACTTGTCAACCTCTTCTTCTTGCCCTTCCTGCCCCTTTTGTTCAGGCAAGACCTCGGAACCCCTTAACTTCTCATCCTGTTTTTTATTATCCACCATATTTTCTCCTATTTCTTTCCAAAAAAATCTTCCCATCTAAATATCATTGGGGTTTCATCTGGTTTAAGGATATTTCCGTCAATCACTTCACCTACAAAAAGATCGTGATCGCCTGTAGTAACAATATCTTTCACCTCGCATTCCACATAGGCCATAGCATCCTCAAGGACTGGAGAACCTTTTAAGGCATTTCTGTATTTTAGTCCCTTAAATTTATCAACCTTCCTCCCAGACTTAAAACCAAAAAGGTTTGCTAAGTCCTTTTGACCTTCAGAAAGGAGATTCAGACAGTAATAACCAGATTCCTTTATTAAACCATGGGTATATCTTGGAGGTGCAATGGATACTGCAACAAGTCTAGGTTTAAAAGAGACCTGGGTGGCCCAGGCAGCAGTCATTCCATTGATTTTGTCACCAGCTCTCACCGTAACAATCCAAACACCAGTGGGAACGGCCTTGGTTATTATTTCCTGCATGGCCTCCTCCTCATTTTTTAAATCTTTTTAGCAAGGTGACTCCCTAAAATCAATACAAACCTCACAACTTGAAATTGGTCTTGACACAATTAAAAAAATGTTTAATAGGTAGCTACCCACACTGTGGCGGTGTAGCTCAGCTGGTCAGAGCATGCGGCTCATATCCGCAGCGTCCGGGGTTCAAATCCCTGCACCGCCACCATCTCCTTTAAACGAATCCATTTTATTTTCTTCTTGCTATTGTCTTTTTGGCCTTTGCTGATTATATCTCACAAAAATTTTTGAGAAAAAGAGAAAAGATGAAACTTCTTTTTACAGCTGTAGGACTGGTGCTCATCCTTGAAGGCATTCCATATTTTGCCTTTCCTGAGAAAATGAAAGAGCTCTTGCTTCAACTTCAAGAACTTCCACCGGAAACATTACGAATAATAGGATTTTTCTCAATGGCCTTGGGACTCCTCATTTGTTATATTGTTCAAAGAACTGGAATTTTTCAATGAAAGTGAACCATGAAGACTTTCTTTTATCATCATATGATTATGACCTTCCCATCGACAGAATTGCACAATATCCTTCAGAAAAAAGGGATGAATCAAAATTACTTGTCCTAAAGAGAGATAAAGGAGAATTTTCTCATCATCGCTTTTCCCAGATAATTGAATTCCTAAGGAACGGAGATTGTGTAGTTCTTAATAAAACAAAGGTCTTTCCAGCAAGGCTTTTAGCACAAAAACCTACAGGCGGAAGGATCGAAATTTTCCTCCTAAATTTCCCTCAAAAAGAGACCAACAATGCTTTTCTTGTAAAGGCCCTTTGCAAAAGCTCAAAGCCACCAAAAACTGGACAAGTAATAGAAATCAGTGAAAGGCTTAAAATTAAAATCCTCAAAAGGGAAAATGGGGAATACCTTGTAAGACTTTTTCCTATTGGCGATCTTCTTGAAGTCTTGGAAAACTCTGGCAAATTACCGTTGCCCCCATACATAAAAAGGGCAGACAAGCCCATTGATCAGACAAGATATCAAACTGTTTATGCAAAGGACATCGGCTCTGTGGCAGCTCCGACGGCAGGGCTTCATTTCTCAAAAGGTCTTCTAAAAAGACTAAGGGAGATGGGAGTAAAATTTGCACCATTAACCCTTCATGTGGGTTATGGAACCTTTGCACCAGTAAGATGTGAGGATATTCGAAAACACAAGATACACGGCGAATGGATTAGTATAGATAGAGAAACCGTAGATAAAATAAATGAAACCAAAAAGACTGGTGGCAGAATCCTTTGCGTGGGAACCACCTCTGTAAGGACAGTAGAATTTGTATATAAGAAATTTGGTAAATTAGAAGAATACTCTGGTATTTGTGACCTTTATATCTATCCAGGATTCAAATTCCAGGTTACGGATATGCTTCTTACTAATTTTCACCTGCCTAAAAGTTCTCTTCTTATTCTTGTAAGCGCCTTTGCAGGGTTGAAAACTATTTTGAATTCCTATCATGAGGCGCTTAAGAAGGGCTATAGATTCTTTAGCTATGGAGATGCAATGCTTATTATTTAAAAAGGTCCTTGTTTCAATCTTAAAATTAACTTATCAATTTTTTCTTTATCTTTAGGAGCAAGCTCCTGAAATTTAATCCCCATTCCCCGCTTTTCCTTTGGAGACTTTGGCTTGCTTCTTACCCATATGACCTCACCTCTGGTTTTAACCTTGATGGAACTATCAGGGAGGGAAAATTCCAGGACTATGCTGGTTCCTGGCTTAAGAGGCCTTGGAGTAGAAATAAACATACCACCTTTACTCAAATTTTCGGCAAAGTCTGTAAAAAATTTATCTACATCTCTGTAATCAACCTTTAAGATTACGCTATGTCTTTTGTGTCTTCTAAGGTCTTTCATTGTTTTCATAATAGGCCTTTTTGATGTCTGTCCTTTTAAATAACTCGTATCTTTTCACTTGAAACTTTAACCACAAGGGATTATATAGCACTGGTTTAAAAACTTCTTGGAAGGTGATGTGCCATGTCAAAGGTATGCGAAATATGCAAAAAGGGACCAAGGACTGGATGTAACGTAAGCCATGCCAATAACCATACAAAAAGGCGCTGGCTTCCTAATCTTCAAAGTGTTAGGGTTACTATAAATGGCAGGACAAAGAGAATGAAGGTTTGCACAAGGTGCATCCGTTCCGGACGTATTCAAAAGCCTGCTTTAAAGGCATAATCAGGCGACGGCCTGTTGCCTGTCAACCCTCATTACACCATTAACCTTTTTGATACCAGAGATTACCTTTCTTAAGTGATCACTATCCCTGACCTCGGCAATAAATGTGAAATGGGCGCTGTGGTCAGGGGTTGTATAGACCTTTGCCTCAAGGATATTGGCCTCTGCTGCACTTATTGCATTGCTTACTGCTGCAAGCATCCCCTTTTCATCTGCCGTAATCACATTTAACATCACTGGATAGTTTGAAGAATCATCTACTGCCCAAGTTACCTCTATCTTTCTGTCAGGCTCTAGAGAAATGACATTTGGGCAGTCCTCCCGATGGATAGTAACCCCTCGCCCCCTTGTGATATAGCCAATAACTTCATCTCCAGGGACGGGAGTGCAACATTTGGCAAGATGTATCATTATATCATCGTGCCCTTGGATCTTTATGCCTTCACCCTGGGGCTTTTTAAATTTGGTTGGCTGCTGCTCTTCAAGTTCCCTTTCAATCTCCTCTTCAAGGCCCTCAACTTGCTTTATCTTAAAATACCTTCTTACTATCTGGTTGGGAGAAATCTTGCCGTAGCCAGCAGCAATCAGCATGTCATCAACGCTTTTAAATGAAAGGGCCTTTGATACTTCTTCCGCTCCGTCCTTTAAAAACTCAGAAAAGTCAAGCCTATGCTTTTTAAACTCTCTCTGGACAAGGTCCTTTCCAAGGGCAAGGCTCTTTTCCCTCTCCTCAGTTTTAATCCACTGCCTAATCCTGGCCCTTGCACGGCTAGTGCGCGCAATCTTTAGCCAATCCCTGCTTGGGACATGCTGTTTTGAAGTGATGATTTCAACCACATCCCCATTTTGAAGCTGATACTTCAGGGGAACCATCTTGCCATTTACCTTTGCACCAGCGCAATGATGGCCAACTTCCGTATGAATTGCATAGGCAAAATCAATGGGAGTGGCACCCCTTGGAAACTCCTTTATCTCCCCATTTGGGGTAAGGCAGTAGACCTCATCAGGAAACAAGTCCATCCGGACAGATTCCAGAAACTCCCTTGGATCTTCAAGCTCCTTTTGCCACTCCATCAGTCGCTTTAGCCACTCAAATTGTCTTTCCTGGTCCTTTTTTAGTATCTTCCCCTCCTTATAGAGCCAGTGAGCGGCAATACCTTCAGTAGCTACCTTATCCATCTCCTCGGTTCTAATCTGGATCTCCATGCGCTCACCATAGGGACCTATTACTGTGGTATGAAGGCTTTGATACATATTTGCCTTGGGAAGGGATATGTAATCCTTAAAGCGCCCTGGAACAGGCTTCCACAGGGAGTGAACAATACCTAGGGCCTCATAACACTCTGTTACCGTCTTTAAAATGATCCTAAATGCAATTAGATCATAAATCTCATCAAGCCCCACATCCCTCCTTCTCATCTTTCTGAAGATGCTATAAAGATGCTTTGGTCTTCCAAGGACCCTGCAGGAGAGGCCAAATTCTGCCATTTTCCTAGAAATGATCTCCTTGACCTCTTCCACATAACCCTTTCTTTCACCAAGACGGGACTCCACTGCCTCCTTAAGCTCCTTATATTCTTCAGGGTATATGAAAGAAAAGGCCAAGTCTTCAAGTTCTCTTTTCATCCAGTCGATTCCTAGTCGGCTTGCTAGGGGGGCATAAATATCAAGGGTCTCCCGGGCAATCTTTACCCTTTTGTGGGGCCTTTGGTATTGAAGGGTCCTCATGTTGTGGAGCCTGTCTGCAAGCTTTACCAAAAGGACCCTTATATCCTTGCTCATGGCAAGGATCATCTTTCTTATGTTTTCTGCCTGTTTTTGGATCTTACTTTGGAACTGGATCTGGCTGATCTTTGTGACACCATCAACTATTCGGGCAACATCCTTTCCAAAAAGCTCTTCTATCTCTTCAATGGTGGAAAGGGTGTCTTCAACTGCATCGTGAAGAAGGCCTGCTGTAATGCTTGATAGATCAAGCCTTTGCTGGGAAAGGATATAGGCTACTGCAAGGGGGTGAGAAAGATAGGGTTCTCCTGAAAGGCGCTTTTGCCCTGCGTGTACCTTTGCCGAATAGACATAGGCCTTTTCAACAAGGCCTGTGTCCGCATCTGGCATATAGGAATGTATTTGATCTAATATGTCATTGATTCTTATCATTTAAGTATGGAACTGATTTTTTCTTGAATCGCCTCCTTTGATACAGTCTCTGTCTTTAAATCCCTTCTTGTGGTAAGCTCTACCTTTCCTTCCTTAATCTTTTTCCCAACCGTAATCCTTAAGGGGATGCCAATAAGTTCTGAATCCTTAAATTTTACCCCTGGACGCTCGTCTCTATCATCAAGAAGGCAGCTTATTCCTGTTTTTAGAAGATTTTCATATATTCCTTCTGCCTCTTTCAGCATTTCCTTGTCCTTTACGTTAATCACTGAAATAATAACTTCAAATGGTGAAAGGGGCCTTGGAAAGATAATTCCCTTTTCATCATGATTTTGTTCAATGGCTGCTGCAACTGTCCTTCCCACTCCAATACCATAACAGCCCATAATAATGGGCCTTTCCTTTCCATTTGCATCAAGGAATGTGGCGCCCATTGCCTCGCTATACTTTGTGCCAAGCTTAAATATGTGTCCTACCTCAATGCCCCTTTTTATCTCTATCTTTCCTCCACATCTGGGGCAGGGGTCCTTTTCAGTAATCACTCTTAGATCGTGGAATTCAGGTAGATCAATATCCCTTATCCAGTTAAGCCCCACAAAGTGGGCATCCTTTTCATTGGCACCTGCGACAAAGTCCTTAAGATCCCTTACACCATGATCTGCAAGGACCTTTACTTCACCTGGAAGCCCCTTGGGGCCGGCAAATCCAACTGGAGCACCAGTTATCTTTTCAACCGTTTCTGAATCGGCCATCTCAAGCTCCTTGGCCCCAAGAACATTTCTTAGCTTTACCTCATTAAGCTCATGGTCTCCCCTTACAAGGGCGGCCACGGGCCTTTTGTCTGCCCAAAATATCAAGGTCTTTACGAGCTCATCTGCCTTCTTGTTCAAAAAGGCGGTTACCTCATCCACCGTCTTTTTCCCAGGGGTTGAAACCTTCTTTAGCTCTTTACTTCCAGGGCTTATCTCCCTTTTTTCTTCCAGGGCCACAACTTCGGCAAGCTCTGTATTTGCCGCATAGCTACAGGATGTGCAGCAGGCTATGTCATCTTCACCGGTTTCGGCAAGGACCATGAATTCATGTGAGGCATGACCGCCTATGCTTCCAGTGTCTGCCTCTACTGCCCTGAAATCAAGCCCGCACCTTTCAAATATATTGCAATAGGCCCTATACATGGCCTTATAAATCTCATCTAAAGATTCAGGAGAGGCCGAAAAGCTGTAAGCGTCCTTCATTATGAATTCCCTTGCCCTCATAAGCCCGAATCTTGGCCGTATTTCATCTCTAAATTTTGTCTGTATCTGATAAAGATTTATGGGAAGATCCCTGTAGGACCTGATATGTTTCCTGACTAGATCAGTAATGACCTCTTCATGAGTCGGGCCAAGGCAAAAATCCCTTCCATGTCTATCTTTAATCCTTAAAAGCTCTTTTCCGTATAGCTCCCACCTTCCGCTCTCCTTCCAAAGTTCTGCGGGCTGGACAAAGGGCATTAAAAGTTCAATGGCACCTGCCCTATTCATCTCTTCTCTTATTATGGCCTCTACCTTTCTTATTGCCATAAGGCCATAAGGAAGATAGGAGTAAAGGCCTGATGCAAGCTTTCTTATCATGCCTGCCCTTAGCATAAGTTTATGGGAAATTATCTCCGCCTCTGCTGGAACCTCTTTTAGAGTGGGAATAAAAAATCTGGAATATCTCATTTCGAATTGACCTTTCTAATTATTCACTTACTTTTTTCTTTCAAAAGGGCCTCTACCTCTTTCCAAAAGGCATCAAGGAGTTCATTTTCCTTTACCTTTTTTAGAATCTTATCCCCCTTAAAGATAATTCCAACACCCTTTCCACCTGCAAGCCCTAGATCTGCCTCCCTTGCCTCACCAGGCCCATTAACAATACAACCCATAACCGCAAGCTTAATGGGTTCTTCGATCTTTCTTGCCCGTCTTTCCACCTCTTCTGCAATGGAAAAAAGATCAATTTCGCACCTTCCGCAGGTTGGACAGGAAATTATCTCTGGACCTCTTTGACGAAGGCCAACGGCCTTTAATATTTCATAGGCCACATGTATCTCTTCAACAGGGTCCCTTGTAAGGGATACCCTCATGGTATCTCCAATACCTTCCATCAAAAGGGTGCCAAGGGCAACAGAACTTTTGACGGTCCCGGCAATGAGCCCTCCTGCCTCTGTAACTCCAAGGTGAAGGGGGAAATCCGTTTTTTTCGAAAGGAGCCTGTAGGCATTTACAGTTGTCAGAACATCAGAAGACTTAATGGATATCTTTATCTGGTCAAAGCCCATGTCAGTCACAAGGGCGATATTTCTAAGGGCACTTTCAACAAGGGCCTCTGGGACGGGATGGCCGTATTTTTTCCTGATATCCTTTTCTAAGGAGCCCGAATTAACCCCTATTCTTATGGGAACAGAAAACTCCCTGGCCTTGTCCACCACCTTTTTAAGCTTTTCTTTTCCACCAATGTTTCCAGGGTTTATGCGGATTCCCTTGGCCCCTGACTCCATTGCCGCAACAGCAAGCCGCCAGTCAAAATGTATGTCAGCAATAAGGGGGATGGATATTTGGGAAACTATGTCTTTGATGGCCCGTGCAGCCTCCATGTCCGGAACCGCCACTCTTATAACCTCGCAGCCAACCTCTTCAATGGCCCGTATCTGATTAACGGTTGCATTCACATTTCTGGTATCAGTATTGCACATTGATTGTACAACTACAGGATTATCGCCGCCAATGGGGACATGGCCCACATAGATGGTCCTGGTCTTACGTCTTTTTTGTTGAGTGTTTTTCATGGTTTCCATGGCTGCATGATAATTACCTGTGGAAAAATGGGCAAGCCCCTAAAAAATAAGTAATTACCGGTTTAATTGGGAAGATGTTTCCTATCGAAAAGGAAATTGGAGACTAGAGATATTCATTGTTGACATATTTATTAAAATTCATATACGATAGATAAAAGGAGTGTAATTATGAAGATTTATGATCCTTACTTTATCCAGCAAAAGGAACAAACGGGCCAGAAAAAGACTGAACCTCAAAAAACACAACGAGGGGAGAGTTTCCTTGATATTCTTAAGGCCACAGCCACAAAAAAAAGTGATGGAATAAAGGGTGCCACTCCTGTAGGCCCAACCTTCCCGCAAAACCTTGGCCTTACTGATTTACAAAAAAGTGCAATTTCCAAAGGCCAAGAGACTTTAGGACTTTTAAATCACTTGGCGGGGCTTTTTACAAAAAATGACTCCTCAAAATCTGCCCTTGATTCCATTGCAAATGCACTTTCCCATAATATTGACGAATTAAAAGAGCTCAAAGAAGGGCTTGATTCGAACGATCCTCTCAGAAATACACTGGACGAGATTGAAATCATTTCTATGGTTGAAAAGATAAAAATAACCAGAGGAGACTATACCTAATAATGCCGAATAAAGATGATACTTCCATGGGTAATATCCTAATAGTGGAAGACGATGCTGAAGTAAGAAGCATGTTAAATGACTATCTTACCTTTCTTGGTTACAAGACAGATGTGGCCGCAGACGGACTTGAAGGATTAAATAAGATTAAAGAAAATAGATACGACCTTGTAATAACCGATATTGCCATGCCCTATGTAAGTGGAATTGGCATCATCTCCATCCTCAAAAGGGATCATCCCGAGATTCCAGTAATTGCAATAACAGGTTATGGCTACCATGCAGAAGAGCTTGCCCAGGAAAAAAATGCCGATTTCATAATGGGTAAGCCCTTTGATGTCCAGAAGCTAAAAGAGACCGTGGAAAGGCTACTTAAAAAGGATTAAACTTTAAATTAAGGTCTAACTTAAAGTCTTTTTCACGTATATTTATATTCTCCAAAAGAATTGCTTAATTTCACCAAGAATTTCTCATCTTAAAGCTCAATTTTAAAAATTTCATTCTCTGGATTTTTATAGTTTTTCCTTTTTGTGTTCAGGGTGAACAGTAATCAAAAAATAAAATTGCAAGGCTAGACATAGAAAAATTTATGTTTTTAATATCTGGTTATGGATATTTCCGAAGCCATTAAGAGCTTTACAGGTGTTCTTTCCATTGTAAATCCAATTGGGGCAGTCCCTGTCTTTTTAGGGTTGACGTCTGAATTAACTTCCAAAGAAAGGAATAAGACAGCAAACACCGCTGCCATATCGGCAACTATTATCCTTATAATAGCTGCATTTTCTGGCGAATATATACTTTCCTTTTTCGGAATCAGCATTTCTTCCTTTGAAGTTGGAGGAGGGATTCTGCTTCTCCTCATAGCCATATCCATGCTGCATGCAAGGGTAAGTCATACAAAGCACACACCCCAGGAGGCAAAGGAGGCAGAGGAGATGGAATCGGTTGCAGTAGTCCCCCTTGCCATCCCCATATTGGCAGGTCCTGGCTCCATCAGCAGTGTCATTCTCTATTCCCATCAGTTCCATCTCTTTTATGAAAAGCTTCTTCTTTTTGGTATAATCTCGATTGTAGGTCTAATTGTATGGATATGTCTTAGATCTGCCGTTCCAATTGGAGAAAGGCTTGGGGCAACAGGTATAAATATTGGGGTAAGAATACTTGGGCTTATCCTTGCAGCAATTTCAGTTGAATTCATGGCAGCAGGCCTAAAAGGTCTTTTCCCAGTCTTAAAATAATGCCTAAAAGTGAAATAAAACTTTTGTTTCTAGTTGCTTCCAGGGATGAAATTCCCTCTTCCTGGATACGGTCCCTGGGATACGGGATATTTTCCCCAAAATCCATAAAAAGCGGTGCCCTAAAGTCCTACGGAAAAAGCGTTGCCTTTATAATTACCGGAGTTGGAAGGGAAAGGGCCATTGAGTCATCAAGACTCATCCTAAATGAACTTAGGCCAATGGCAGTCATAAATATTGGAACATGCGGATTAAATAAAAAAGGGCCAATTCCGGAAAAAAATGTCTTATTTTTCATAAAAAGGACAAGGGCAGGTGGCAAAAAAATCGATGTCTTTTTTAAATATCTTCCATTTCCTATCCTTGAAAAAATAGAGCTTGTTACAGAACATCTTGACAGCCTAAAGGCCCCTTTAAAGCGTATGGAACCCTCCCTTTATCCCCTGGTTGACATGGAGGCAGGCTTTCAGCATCAGATATTCAATAAGGCTAGGATTCCCTTTTTTTGTGTGAAGATACCTTCTGATTTTTGCAGCGAGGATACGGATAGGACCTTTAAAAAAAGGCTTCCTTTTGTAAGGGAAGGATTTAAAGGGCTTTTGTCATTTCTGGATATAAGCCGGTTTAGTCCTAAGGTGTCTGTGATAATACCTGTATTTAACAGGCCAAACAGGGTTAAAAGGGCCATTTCCTCGGTTTTGGCACAAAGCTTTTCTCCCTTTGAGGTAATTTTAGTGGATGACGGCTCAAGCCCCCCCATTAAAGAGTCCCTTTCCAAGGAAGTTGTCCAAAAGATAAGGTTAATTGAGCTTTCAAAAAATCATGGGGTCTCTTATGCAAGAAATGCGGGCATAAAGGAGGCAAGAGGGGACTTTATTGCCCTTCTTGACTCGGATGATGAATGGAAAAGGGACAAATTGAAAAACCAGGTGGAATATTTACGCGAAAACCCCTTTTTTGAGATCATTCAGTGTAATGAAATTTGGATAAGAAACGAAAGGTTTGTAAATCAGCGAAAGCACCACAAAAAGAAGGAGGGCTTCATTTTTGAAAAAAGTATGGAGCTTTGCGCCATAAGTCCTTCCGGGGTTTTATTCAGAAAGGATCTAATTAGGATCTTTGGGGGTTTTAATGAGGCATATTCGGCATGTGAAGACTATGAGCTTTGGCTTAGGATTACCAGATTTAAGCCTGTTGGACTAAACCCTCAAAGGGACCTTATAAAGACAGGCGGCCACAGGGATCAGCTTTCAAGGGCCTTTGAGGCCATGGATAGATTTAGGGTAATGGCCCTTTTGATGGCCCTTTCAAGGGAAGAAGAAAGGGAAGTGGCAGAAAGGATTAAAGAACAGATTAAAAAAAGGCTCACAATACTTTATAATGGGGCCACAAAAAGGAAAAAGGAGGATGTTGCAAAGGTCTATCTGGAGCTACTTCAAAAGATAGACTCTTTCCAAGAGATAAGGTGGCAGGATTATTTGATTCTTTTAAAAAAATCCCTTTAGAGGATCTAGAGATAAAAGGCTCAAGGTTTGGATTTTCCCTTTTCTTAAATCGCCTTTTGCCTTGGGATGAAAGGGCCCTTTTTAGGTCCCTTGATCTTCTTGGTGAGATTGAACCCATTTTGGTGGTAAAGGATAAAGGCCAATTTCATGTCCTTGATGGCTTTAAAAGGGCACTCTGGGCAAAAAAAAGAAACCATGAGACAATTTTTGTAAATGAGGTTGAATTTAAATCCTTAAAT
>JALXCD010000035.1:0-1868 GCA_026991135.1 Deltaproteobacteria bacterium
GACTCATTTAGATGTTTAAGCTCATTTATGCTAAAAGTGTAGCAAAAGATTTGCGGAAAATTGCTCCATATAATTTGACTAAAATAAAAGAGGCGATAGAGGACTTGGTGAACTTTCCAAATCTTGCTCAAATCAGAAGCTTAAAAAATCATCCCATTGCTGACTATAGGTTGAGAATTGGGAATTATAGGGTTCTATTTGATGTCAATTGGAAAAAGAAAGAAATATACATTTTGAAAATTGGACATAGGAAAAATATATATTAGAAATCGTCCAACAATTGGTACACTTGAACGCCATTCCGCTGCGCCCTTTGGGCTTGCTCCATGCCAGCAAGTGACCGTGGTCGGTATAGCAAAAGACATTAAACACAAAATGAATGAAGTTTTATTTAATGACCTACAATATTTAGTGGCTTGAGAATTTGGGCCAATTGACTTAACCTTTAGGTTAAATTCAAGTGATTCTTGTTCCGATAAAAAGACAGAAGTGGGCTATATTTGCTTACTGCAGAAGTGAACGCTCATGTGACCTCTTGGACTGGATAAGTAAGCTCGATGACAATTATAGGGGTTCTTTGGAACGGCTTTTTGCCATTATCGATATGGTGGCCAGGGAGTAGCAAGGGCCAAGGCTTTTGCAGCATGATATTTGTCATCAAATCGATAGGAAAAACCAGATTTATGAATTTATCGCAGGGGCCTTGCGCCTTTTGTGGTTCTATTCGCCTTCTGAACGGCGAGTGATTATCTGTACCAATATCTTTTTGAAAAAGAGCCAGCGGACTCCAAAAAAGGAAATCAAAAGGGCCATAAGGATCAAAGAACAATACATAAAAGAAAAAAGCAAAGGGAAAATAAGAATAATAAACAGTTTGTCATGAAAAAATACAAAAATTTTGAACAGATATGGAAAGAGCTTGAATCAAGGGAAAGCTTCGAGGCTGAAAAAAAGATGTTGGAGTTTACCACAAAACTGTATCAGCTCATGAAAGAGCGGGGTATTACAAAAAAGGAGCTGGCTCAAAGGCTTAACACCTCACAGGCATATATCACCAAGATATTCAGGGGAGACGCCAATTTTACCATACAGACCATGACAAGGCTTGTAAGGGCCCTGGACGGTGAGCTACATATACAAGTGACTCCCAGGGAACAAAAGATAGCAAGATGGTTCAAGGTGATAGAGGGTGGTAAACAGGAAAGCTATGCACAGCCTGAATGGCCAAATAATAGTATTTTTACAGAAGATGCATCAGGAACGGACAAGTTATTGGAAATAGCATGACGGTTGCAAAAGCCCCACTTGAACTTAAAAGATATTTTTTCCCCTTGGTTCATATTGCAGCAGACCCTCAATATGAGCCTGAAAAGGGGATGGAAAGAGTAAATTTTGATGTAAGGACATCTTTAACCAAAGATGAAAATGATCTTTATCAAGTTGCAGTGGAAATCATTGCCGAACCAGAAGATGAGGAACACCGCATTCCATATTCCATCCATTTAATAGGGGTGGGCCTATTTTCTGTCTCCAAGGAATGGAAGGAGCCAGAAAGGCTTCTTAAGATAAATGGTGCCTCTATGATATATAGTGCTGCCAGGGAGTTTCTAATAACAGTTACAGCAAGGGGGCCGTGGCAGCCTGTCATACTGCCCGCCATTTCATTTAGGGGTGATGACACATCCTCAACCGTTGAGACATAACAGGAATAAGGTTTTTTCATGGCATCTTTTGATAAAAAACTCGCCCTATTTTCCTGGATTTTAGGCCAGTTCGGGGCCAAGGAGTTTACCGAGCTAAAAAACATCCTTTCAGATGATAGTCTTCTTGGTTTTGACGAGGAAAATTTAACCCTTTTTTTTCATCCC
>JALXCD010000035.1:1878-2319 GCA_026991135.1 Deltaproteobacteria bacterium
CTTATCTGAACATCTCAAAAACAAGGATGCTCCAGTGGATAGGGACTTGCTTTCCACCTATGATGCCAATGTGGTGCGGCACTGGAAGAGCATAACCAGGAAAAGAAATAGTGGCGGGCATAGGCTTTACCCCCTCTATTTCCAATACCTTGCCATGATCTTTACAGAATATTATCTGGATAAATTTTTTTCCGACAAAGAGGCCCTAAATAATGAGCTAAACCGGTTTCTTGAGGAAGAATTTAACCCACGACTTCCCACAAACGAGGCCATAGAGCCTTTTGCCCCAGAGGATTTAAATAAACTTGCAGTATGGATTGCAACTGGCGGGGGAAAGACCCTGATAATGCACGTAAATATCCTCCAGTTTGAACATTACCTTAAGAAATCAGGCAGAAAAAAAGAAATAAACAGCACAATACTTTTAACTCCCAACAAAGG
>JALXCD010000036.1 GCA_026991135.1 Deltaproteobacteria bacterium
TCAATCTCCCTTTCTCTTTCTCTTTTCTTATGTTTTGCCATCTAGTCCTCCTCTTTAGTCAAAATTTTTTGAGATATTTAATCGGATAATGGAATTATGTAAATATTCTAATATGGTTCTTTTCAATTTACTTTGACCATTATTAAAATGACAGTTAATTATAGAGTTTTTCATTGAAAACATAGAATTACTGCCATATTATACTTTGATTTTTATTAATTTTGGTGCTTAAAAGTGCAGGAGAGGTTTAGATAAGTGAAGGTAAAAAATTGGATGAATAAAAATGTAGTAACAATATCTCCTGATGCTGGTCTCAAGGATGCCATAGAGATAATGCATCATCACTCCATCAGACACCTTCCTGTAGTGGAAAATGGGAAGATGTTGGGTTTTGTAACAGAAAGCAATCTGAGGCAGTATCTTTTAACAGATATCATGACTGATCTTACCATGTCTGATGTTATGATCATAAACCCCATAACAATAGATCCAAACGCCAGCATCGATTCTGCAGCCCGACTCATCCATGAATATAAAATAGGTGGCCTTCCAGTCCTTGAAAAAAGACGCCTTGTTGGAATCATCACCATAACGGACATCCTTGGTGCCTTTATCGAGCTTTTGGGCCTTCTGGAAGAAAGTACACGCCTGGATGTTCTTTTAAATGAAAAAGAGGGAAGTATTGACGATGTCTTGAAACTTATTCGGTCCATGGGAAGTAAAATAATTAGCGTAGGTGTTGATGCCCAATCGTCTAGACGAAAAGTTTATTATATTAGGCTTGAAAAGACAGACGTTGAACCAATTATCAAAAAAATTGAAGGCAAAGGACACAAGGTTTTATCACTAATTGAGTAGCTGGGGGCTGAGATGGCACATTTTCAGGTCAATAAGACAATAAAGGAGATAAATGAAAAGATAAAAAAGGGCCAGGCAGTGGTTGTTACTGCCGAAGAGATGATAGGAATTGTCAAGAAAAAGGGGGCAGTTAAGGCGGCAAAGGAGGTGGATGTTGTCACCACAGGGACTTTTTCTCCCATGTGCTCATCAGGAGCATTCATTAATATAGGGCACACCAAGCCAGGTATTAAGGCGGCAAAGATCTGGCTGAATGGGGTGCCCACATATGCCGGGCTTGCTGCTGTTGACGCCTATATTGGAGCTACAGAGCCAAGGGAAGACGACCCCTTAAATAAAATTTATCCAGGTGAATTTCTCTATGGCGGTGGTCATGTAATACATGACCTTGTTGCCGGAAAACCTGTGCATCTTAAGGCTGTTGCATACGGAACCCATTGCTATCCAAAGAAATATGTTGAAAAAAGAATAAGGTTGAGGGACTTGCCCTATGCCCAGCTTTGTAATCCGAGAAATGCCTATCAAAACTATAATTGTGCCATAAACCTTACAAAAAAGACAATATTTACCTATATGGGAACCCTCAAGCCCAATATGGGAAATGCCAACTATTGTACATCTGGACAAATAAGCCCCCTTTTCAATGATCCCTTATATAAGACAATTGGAATAGGAACAAGGATATTTCTGGGTGGAGGCATTGGATATGTAATTGGTCCTGGTACTCAGCACAATCCATCTGTCCTCAGAACAGAAAGAGGAGTGCCCATAAAACCGGCTGGAACCCTTATGGTCATGGGAGATATGAAAAACATGGCTCCGAGGTGGCTTGTGGGAGTAAGCATATTGGGTTATGGCTGTTCTCTTGCTGTAGGTATCGGGGTGCCAATCCCCATATTGAATGAGGAGATTGCTGAATTCACTGGCATTAGCGATGAAGAAATTGTCACCCAAGTAGTTGATTATGGCCGGTCCTATCCAAAAGGGGAGGGTGAAAGCATTGCACAGGTGACCTATGCCCAGCTAAAAAGTGGCACAATTTCCATTAATGGCAAAGAGGTAAAAACTGCTCCGCTTTCAAGCTATGTAAGGGCAAGACAAATATGTTTTATTCTAAAAGACTGGATAGAGTCACAAAATTTTTTGTTAGGTGAGCCCCAGGAGACATTGCCTTCTTTGTAGCTGTGGAGCTTTCAATAAGACTTGAGGCACTAAGGTGCTTTTTAAAGGATATTGACAAAGATTTCATTGCCATTGGTTTTTCTGGAGGTGTGGATAGTAGTTTTCTTCTTTCAGCCTGTATAAGATGGTCAAGAGTACCTGTTTATGCCCTGAATGTTGAATCAATTTTTTTATCCGATTTTGCTAGAAAAACCATAGAAAAGAATTCAAGGGAGCTAGAGGTAAAGATATCAAAACTTTATTTTGATCCACTTTCCATAAAAGAGAT
>JALXCD010000037.1 GCA_026991135.1 Deltaproteobacteria bacterium
GAGGCGAGGCCTCGTGGTGAAGAGCATGTTTAAGACAGTTTTCATTTTATTGTTGCCGAAGAGATCAGGAGCATGCTGAAAAAAACTCTGATGAAGGAGGAAAAAAGATGGCGAAAGATCAGCCAAAACCAACTGCATCCATAGAACCCTATGGTTATTATCCAGAAGATGAGATAGATCTTTCTCAGATCTTCTCTGTAATCTGGCGCAGGAGGGCTATAATCCTTCTAACCCTTTTTGTATGCGTGGGAATGGCAATCCTTTATTGTGTAATAGCTAAAAAGAAATACTTGATCTCTGCCCAGATTTCACCTGGGATAACAGGTTATGGTGGGAATGCACCACAACGCAACCTATCTCCAAAAGACCTACAATCGTAGTTTGCAAAAAAGGCTTATATAACAGTCCTAGAAGAAACAATACCAAAGGAGCTATTAAAGAAAATAAAAATAGGAGCAAGTTACGCGAGAGGGAGTAGAGTTGTAAGCCTAGAATTTTTCTGGCCGGATAAAGTGCAGGGAACCAAGATTTTGAGCCGTGTAATTGATTTTCTATCTAATGCTGAACGAAATGTTCTCAATAAAAGCCTCAAGGTGAGTAAAAGTGTTTTAGAAGAAGCTATCAAGAAAAAGAAAAATGCCCTCGAGCATTTAAGAATCGAACGAGAACGCCTTGTACGTGATATAGATCTCGAGAAGGACAATCTGATGCTTATTAAAGACTCCATAAAGACCATAGACCAAAAAATAGCACAGACTGAAACACTCATCAAAGACATATCAGAAGAGGTTAAGGCTATCACTGACAATACGCGTGAGCTAATCAAACTAAGAAATGATCTCGCAAGTAGGCCTCAAGCAGACAAATTTTCAGTGCTCATGTACACCAATATCATTCAGCAAAACATGTCCTATGCCATTGAACTTAGAAAAAATATCACTAATTTGAGAAAGTCAATATATGACCTTGAGCTATCAAAGAAAAATAAAGAGGCATCCCTCAAAAAAGTGCAGGACAAGATCAAATCATTGGAAGAAAAACGGGACAAAGAGTTACCTTTGAAAAAGGCCAACATAGAAACTGAAATTAAGACTCTTATTTCCAAAAAAGATGGATTGTCCCCGGTGGAAGTCGTTCAATATCCCTTTAGCTCGCTAAAACCCGAAAAACCCAAAATTCTTTTAATTTTGGTGTTAAGCTTATTTGTAGGTATAATCCTGGGGATCTTTACAGCATTTTTTGTAGAATTTATCCAGTCAAACAAGGAGAGAATTATAGAAGACACGCAATAACTAAGTAATGTGGTTTAAAAAAAATGCACTTCGTCGAATAACTATATTTGGTCTTTATGTCGTGACTATTTTTGCCCTGTTGCCTTTTGGCCAGACACTTGTGGCCTCTGTACGTTCAAAGGGCTTATTGAGAGGGAGCGTCTATCTACTAACTGGACTTATCTTTTGTTTTTTTGCTACAAAGCTCTTTCCAAAACTGAAAATCGCCCCTCTAAGAGGCTTTTTTTTTATATGCGTCCTCGTGACAATAGTAGGCACCATGTATTACTCCCTAACTTTACCAGAAGAAAGGCTTCACTTCGTCCAGTATGCCCTCTTAGGCTATCTCTCGGGCTGGACAATAGAGGGCACATCTAGCACTTCCAGCAAAAAGAAGCTATTTGCATTAGGTTGTTCCATCACCTTTTCGATAGGCGTTCTCGACGAGATTGTTCAAGGATTATTGCCCATGCGGGTCTTTGATCTTCATGACATTTTTTGGAATATGGTAAGTGGATGGCTAGGACTCTGGACCTACCATTTTTCAAATGCATAATCTGGCTTCTCTTTATGGCCTGGCTTTGGTCCGTCTCAAGGCCGGCATTGGGTCAAGAAGCCCAACTCCTCTTGATGGACGTTGGTGAGGGTGCTTCGCAACTGCTCATCACTGAAGAAGGTAAAGCATGCCTAATAGACACAGGAAATCCCATTAGTGGAATAAAGATCTTAAAGACTCTTAGAGAAAAAAAATTAAGTGAGCTTGAATGCATCATAATTACCCATCCACACCCCGATCATATGGGAGGCTTGTTCACCATTCTTGGTCTCATAAGGACAAAAAAAATCTATGATAATGGTCAGCCTATCCCCAAAAGACCTTTGTGCGATCTTATGAGATGGTATGAGGAACTTGTGCGAAACCGCGCCAACTACTTCACATTAAGGGCAGGCGATATCATAACACTCTCGAAATCAATCAGGATTTCAGTGCTCTGGCCACGAAAAGACGTCACCCTATCTCCCAACTGGAATGAAAA